>CACOIH010000015.1 GCA_902627245.1 uncultured Alphaproteobacteria bacterium | reverse complement strand
TCATTAATGTAACTTGGTTGGCCAATATCGGATTGTTTCCTTAAATTTTTATTTATAGGAATATTACCTAAAAATGGAATATTAAATTTATTAGCTTCTTTTTTAACACCATCTTTTGAAAATATAAAATGTTTTTCATCACAATTATCACATAAAAAATAGCTCATATTTTCGACGATACCTAATATATCTACATCTACTTTTTTGAACATATTAATTGCTTTTCTTGCATCTGCTAGGGCAACTTCTTGAGGAGTTGATATTATAATCGAACCTGATATTTTTGAACTCTGAGCAAGAGTAAGCTGAGCGTCACCAGTGCCAGGTGGTAAATCAATGATTAAATAATCTAATTTTCCCCACTCTACACCATTAAACATTTGTTCTAAGGCTTTCATGACCATTGGTCCTCTCCACACAGTTGGAGCTTCTTCATCTATTATAAATCCTATTGACATACATTTTATGCCATAGTTTTCAACTGGCACTAATTTTTTATTTTCGTTAATTTTAGGTTTTTTATTAACTCCCATCATTCTTGGGATGCTTGGTCCATAAATATCTGCATCTAGCAATCCAATATTTAAGCCTATAGATTTAAGTGCTAATGATAAATTAACTGAGAAAGTTGACTTGCCTACTCCTCCCTTTCCACTTGCAATTGTTATTATATTTTTGGCATCAATTTTAAATTTTTTTTCAGGTTTTTTCTGAATTTTTTCAGATGTTATAGCTATATTTACTGATGATACGCCAGGTATTTGTTCAACATTATTTTTTAATAGTTTTAATATATCTTTATATATAATGGTTTCTTCACCTTTTATTTGAAGGAAAATATTAACATTTCCATCTTTTACGATTGCAGAAACATTTTTATTTTTAGGATCAAATGCTAAATTTGTGCCAGGATCATTAAATTTCTTACAAAAAGTATAAATTAAAGATAAAATATTGTCTGACATACTTGATTTTTGCAGAATTACTCAAATATTAGTTATTATATTAAATAATAAGTGTTAGTAGAAAGTACCAAATATATCAATTAATATATGAATTATAATAAAAATAATAATGATAATAATCCATGGGGCTCAGGTAATAATAATCCCTGGGGTTCTGGAGGTGATAATGGCTCTAATAAAATGGATTTTGAAGACTCCATTAAAAAAGCAAAAGATAAATTTGGAAGATTTAAATTTGGTGGCAAAAGAAACTTCTCAATATTTATAATAATCGCTATTCTTTTTTGGTTAGCTACTGGATTTTATAGAGTAGAACCTGATGAGCAGGGTGTAGAATTGTTATTTGGCAAATGGAATGGTCAAACAACTGAACCAGGACTTCATTATTTTTTTCCTACACCAATAGGCAAAACAATAACACCAAAAGTAGAAATAATCAGAAAAATAAATGTTGGCTTTAGAAGTGCTAGCGACTTGGGTTTTTCTTCAAATACAAATGCTGAAAGAAAAGTAATCGAAGAAAGTCTTATGTTAACAGGAGACCAAAACATTGCTGATGTTGCATTTACGGTCTTATTTAAGATTAAAGATGCAGGAAATTTTTTATTCAAACTCAGAAATCCTGAACTTACAGTAAAGGATATGGCCGAAAGTGTTGTTAGAGAGGTGGTAGGTCAAAGAGACCTTCAGTTCTTACTCACCGAAGGACGTCAAGAGGTAGAGCAAGTAGTTAGGAACGAACTTCAACTAGTTCTTGATTCTTATGAGAGCGGTGTTCTAGTGCAATCAGTTCAGTTACAAAGTGTTGACCCACCAGATCAAGTTATTGACGCATTTGATGAAGTTCAAAGAGCCAGACAGGATAAAGAAAGACTTGTTAATGAAGCCAATACTTATTTAAATAAAATCGTTCCAAATGCTCGTGGTGAAGCTGCTAAACTTGTAGAAGGTGCAATGGCTTATAAAGAACAAGTTGTGAAACAGGCTGAAGGTGTAGCTCAAAATTTCATTGATGTTTACAATAGTTATACAAGCGCGCCCGAAGTTACTAAAAGAAGAATATATTTAGAAACGTTAAGAGAAGTTCTTGAAGGTGAAAACAAAATTATACTTGATGACATGGGTAATGGACAAGGTGTTGTTCCATACTTACCATTAAATGAATTAAAAAATAAAGGATCAAACTAAGATGAGATTTAACGTTAGAAATCTTTTAATTATATTAGTATTATTTATTGCCTTTCTTACATTCACAGGCGCTTTTTTTATTGTTAACGAAACAAAACAAGCTTTGGTCTTGCAATTTGGTGACCCAAGAAAAGTTGTTACAAAACCAGGGTTACAGTTTAAGATCCCATTTATACAAGATGCTGTTTTCATTGATTCAAGATTACTCAATTTAGATCCACAACCTGAGGAAATGATTTTATCTGATCAAAAAAGGATTATTGTGGACTCATTTGCAAGATATAAAATTATTGATCCACTTAAATTTTTTCAAACTGTCAGAAATGAAACAACTTTCTCAGATAGATTCGGAAGAATTATAAATGCTGCAGTTAGAGGTGTAATTGCTCAATATTCTCTCACATCTCTTCTCAGTGATGAAAGAATAAACATTATGAGTGAGATTGAAAAACAAATAAAAATAAATGAACAATCTTTTGGAGTGGAAATTGTAGACATTAGAATTGGACGTACAGACTTGACTGAGCAAGTATCTAATAATGTTTATCAACGTATGCGTTCAGAACGAGAAAAAGAAGCAAACTTACTTAGAGCCGAAGGTGAAGAATTATCGAAAGAGATTAGAGCATCCGCTGATCGTCAACAAACTGTAATTATAGCTGAAGCAGAAAGAACCTCTTCTATTTTAAGAGGTGAAGGTGATGCTGAGAAAAATAAAATTCTTGGAAATGCTTATAGTTTAGACGAAGGATTTTTTGATTTTTTAAGAACTATGCAAGCCTGTAAAGATACCTTTGGAGATACAGAGATGTCAATGGTAATTGCTCCAGGAGAAGTTTGTGAAAAATTCTTTGGTGAAATTGATATCCAAAACTAATGTTAAAAGTTTTGCTTGTTAGCATTGGGTTGGTGCTAGTAATAGAAGGTTTATTATATTTTTTTATTTCAGATAATCTTCACAAACTACTCAAAATTCTTGAAAAATATAATAAACAAACAATCAAGACATTAAGTCTTAGTGTTGCATTAGCAGGATTATGCCTTATTTATTTCACGTTTAAAATATATGGAAATTTAAAGTAAATGATAAAATTAATTTCTATATTTTCAATAATTCTCTTCTTCAAACCTTTATTTGCTGTTCCAAGTAGTTTTGCTGATCTTGTTGAAAAATTATCTCCATCTGTAGTAAGCATTGCTTCAACAACTATAATCGAAAATAATTCACAAAATCAAATTCCTCAATTTCCGGAAGGCTCTCCATTCGATGAATTTTTCAAAGATTATTTTGATAAAGATCAAAGAAGATCTCAAAGGCCAATGACTGGACTTGGATCTGGTTTTATTATTAGTGATGATGGTATTATCGTAACTAACAATCACGTTATTGAAGGAGCAGATGAAATTACAGTAATATTGTCAGATGAGACAGAGCATACAGCACAACTTCTTGGAAGAGATCCTAAAGCTGATATTGCAGTTTTAAAAATTGACTCTGAGAATTCAAACTTAAATGCAGTTGAATGGGGGAATTCTGATGATATGAGAGTCGGTGATTGGACGATTGCAATAGGAAACCCTCTTGGTTTAGGTGGCACAGTTACCGCTGGTATTTTGTCAGCTATCTCTAGGGATATTGGTGGTGGACCATATGTAAAATTTCTACAAACAGATGCCTCAATAAATAGAGGAAATTCTGGGGGGCCACTGTTTAACCTAAATGGTAAAGTTATAGGTATAAACACCGCAATCGTTTCTCAAACTGGTGGAAGTATTGGACTAGGATTTGCTATCCCTTCTAATAGTGCCAAAAAAATAGTACAACAACTTAAAGATTTTGGAAAAACAAAAAGAGGTTGGTTGGGTATTCAAATTCAACCAGTAACACAAGATTTTGCAGAAAGCCTAGGTCTTCCAAATCAAAAAGGAGCTTTTGTTTCAAATGTTAATCCCAAGGGCCCATCAAAGGATGCTGGATTGGAACCTGGCGATGTAATTTTAAAATTTAATAATAGTGAAATAATTAAAATGTCAGATTTACCTAGAGTAGTTGCAGAATCTGATGTGGGATCAACAGCATATTTAGTAGTATGGAGAAAAAATAAACAAATTAATATCGAGGTTATTTTGGGAGAATTACCTGGGGAAGTAATTACAGAAAGACAAAATAACGAAACGTTAAACAATGAAACAAATATTGATGTTTTAGGTATTTCAATATCTAATAATGATCAAGGCGTCGAAGTTACTGAAATTAGTGATCAAGATACTAATCTGCAAATAGGAGATATTATTTTAGAAGTTAATAGAGAACCAGTAAGCGATACAGGTTCTTTTAAAAAGGTTGTGACCGCTCTAGAGAAAACTGGAAGATCATCATTATTACTTAAAATTTTAAGAGACGAAGAACAGCTTTGGGTTACAATAAGATTTAATAATTGAATAAGAAAATTTACTTTATAACCGGCCCTACCGCTATAGGAAAATCAAAATTTGCTTTAGATTTATGTAAAGAAATAAACGGTGAAATTATAAATGCTGATAGTATGCAAATTTATAAAGAATTAAAAGTTCTGACAGCAAGACCATCAAATTATGATAATAATAAAGTTCAACATCATCTTTATGGATATATAAATGGTAATGAAAGATATAACGTTGAAAAATGGTGTCACGATGCTGTCAAAATAATTAATACATTAAATAATAAACATAAAGTACCAGTCTTTGTGGGTGGCACCGGCTTATATGTTGAAACATTGATAAAAGGCATAACACCAATTCCTACAATTCCAGAAAAAATTAAAGAAGCATCAAACAAACTCTTCAATGATTTGGGAATTAATAATTTTTATGAACTTGTTTATAAATTAGATTCTGAGTCAGTAAAAAAAATTTCTAAAAATGACTCACAAAGATTAAAACGAATTTGGGAAGTAGATAATTATACAAACAAAAAATTTAGTTTATGGCAAAAAAAAGAAAATAAAAAGTTTTTAAATTCAACAGATTACAAAATAATTATATTTCTTCCTGATAGAAAAAAAAATTATGATCGTGTAGATGAGCGTGTTTTAAATATGATTAAAAATGGTGCTGTTGAAGAAGTTAAAAAATTAATAAAGTTAAATTATGAAAAAACACTTCCAATTATGAAGGCCCATGGAGTACCTGAAATAATATCTTTTCTAGAAAAATCTATTTCTTTAGAAGAGTGTATTGAAAAAATGCAACTTGCTACAAGACATTATGTTAAGAGGCAAAATACATGGTGGAAATCAACAAAATTGCCAATTCATGAAAAATTTAATCAATTTCCTGATGAAATTGACTTAAATTTAACTAATTTAACTGATTTTTAAAGTAATTTATTGATTTTATTTTATCCACAGCCTAAGAGCTAAATTAATGAATAATGAAATTACAGGTGCTGAAATAGTTTTAAAAAGCCTTGCTGAACAAGGAGTAGAAGTTGTTTTTGGTTATCCAGGTGGAGCAGTATTACCAATTTATGACACACTTTTTAAACAGAATTCAATTAAACATGTTCTTGTAAGACAAGAAGGCGGGGCTATTCACGCTGCAGAAGGTTATGCACGTTCAACAGGCAAAACTGGTGTTGTGCTTGTTACCTCAGGCCCAGGAGCAACTAACGTTGTAACTGGTTTAACTGATGCAATGATGGATAGTGTTCCTGTAGTTTGTATAACTGGGCAGGTACCTCAACATTTAATTGGAAGTGATGCTTTTCAAGAATGCGACACAACTGGAATTACAAGACCTTGTACAAAACATAATTACTTAGTTAAAGATGTAAATAAACTTTCATCGGTTTTTCATGAAGCATTTACTATAGCCCAAAATGGAAGACCAGGACCAGTATTAATTGATATTCCCAAGGATGTTCAATTTGCAAAAGGATCTTATATTGAAAAAAATAAAATAGTCATTCCCTCTCATAGACTTTTTGAACCTAGCCCAAATTTTGAAACTAAAAAAATTGAAGAGGCTGTAGAAATAATTTCAAAATCTAAAAAACCAATCTTCTATATTGGTGGAGGTTGTATTAATTCCGGACCTAAAGCCTCAAAACTGGTAAGAGATTTTATAAATTTAGTTGGATCCCCAGTAACTATGACCTTAATGGGTTTAGGTGTAGTTGCTTCTTCTGATAAACATTCATTAGGCATGTTAGGAATGCATGGTATGTATGAGGCCAACATGGCTATGCATGAATGTGATGTTATGATTAATATTGGTGCCAGATTTGATGATAGAGTTACTGGTAGATTGGATGCTTTTTCTCCAAACTCAAAAAAAATTCATGTTGATATTGATGCAAGCAATATAAATAAAACTATAAATGTAGATGTTCCAATAGTTGGTGATGTAAAGCAGGTTGTCGAACAAATGATAAGTCTATGGAAAAACAGAAACTATAAAATAGATCAAGAAGCTTTAAAACAATGGTGGATGAAGATCAACAAGTGGAAAGAAATTGATTGCTTAAGTTATAATAGTGACAGTAAACAAATTAAACCGCAATATGCTGTTCAAAGACTTTATGAATTAACTAAAAACAAAAAAACTTTTATTACCACTGAGGTTGGTCAACATCAAATGTGGGCAGCACAATTTTACAAATTTGAAGAACCAAATAGATGGCTAACATCTGGTGGATTAGGCACGATGGGATATGGTTTTCCAGCTGCAATAGGCGCACAAGTTGGTAATCCAGATGCACTTGTAGTTGATATTGCAGGTGATGCATCTATTCTAATGAATATTCAAGAAATGAGTACTGCTATTCAATATAGACTCCCTGTAAAAATATTTATTTTAAACAATGAATATATGGGAATGGTTAGACAATGGCAGGAGCTTCTTCATGGCGGAAGGTATTCTGAGAGTTATACGGATAGTTTACCCGATTTTGTTAAATTGGCTGAAAGTTATAAAGCTGTAGGACTTAGAGCTAAAACTACAGATGATTTAGATGAGGTTATAAATGAAATGATGGAAACAAAAAATACTGTAATTGCAGACATTTGGGTTACTAAAGAGGAAAATTGTTTTCCAATGATACAGAGTGGATCTGCACATAATGAAATGCTTTTAAGTAAGGATCAAAAGCAAGATAAAAAATCTGCAGAAAAAGGTAAGATATTAGTCTAATGAATAAATCAGTTTACGATGCTCCTGATCAGTTGTCAGAAATTAAAAGACATATTTTAACTGTCTTGGTAGATAATGAGCCTGGAGTTTTAGCTAGAGTAATTGGAATGTTTTCGGGGAGGGGATATAATATCGATAGTTTAAATGTTGCAGAGGTTAGTAATGATGAAAATTTGTCAAGAATTACTATTGTAACTCATGGTACATCTGAAGTAGTTAATCAAATAGAAAAGCAACTTTTAAGAATTGTTCCAGTACATACAGTTACTAACCTAGATCAAGAAGGAAGTTCTGTAGAAGCAGAAGTAGCATTAGTTTATATTTACGTTTCAGAAAGTAATAAGAAAAAAGTGTATCAATTATGTGACTTTTACAGGGCTAGAAAAATTGAAAATGAAAACAACACTACAATATTTGAAATTGCTGGAGCATCAGATCGAGTAAATAGGTTTATTAAAGAGATAAATGAAATTACTAAGGTTGAAATAGTAAGAAGTGGACCAGTTGCAATATCATCTATTGAAAAAAATGAGGAGGAATAATGAGAGTTTACTACGATAGAGACGCTGATTTAAATTTAATTAAAGATAAAAAAATTGTAATTGTTGGTTATGGCAGTCAAGGTCATGCTCATGCAATGAATCTTAGGGATTCTGGTATTGAAAATGTTGCAATAGCTTTAAGAGAGGGTTCTGGTTCAAGACTTAAAGCGGAACAAGCTAATTTTAAAGTAATGACACCAGCTGAAGCTGCTTCATGGGCAGATATAATTATGATGCTTACACCAGATGAATTACAATCTGAAATTTATACGAATGATATTGCTAATAATATTAAAGATGGAACAACAATAGCGTTCGCTCATGGATTAAATATTCATTTTGATCTAATAAAACCTAGTGAAGGGATTGATGTAATAATGGTTGCACCAAAAGGTCCTGGCCATACAGTAAGAGCAGAATATGTTAGGGGGGCTGGAGTACCTTGCTTAGTTGCTGTAGATAAAAATCCATCCGGAAATGCGTTAGAAATTGGTATTGCTTATGCATCAGCAATTGGCGGAGGTAGAGCGGGAATAATTGAGACAACTTTTAAAGAGGAATGTGAGACAGATTTATTTGGAGAGCAATCAGTGTTATGTGGAGGCTTAACACATTTAATTCTTGCCGGATATGAAACACTCGTTGAAGCTGGTTACGCACCTGAAATGGCTTACTTTGAATGTTTACATGAAGTTAAACTTATAGTTGATTTACTTTATGAAGGTGGAATGGCAAATATGAGATATTCAATTTCTAACACCGCCGAATATGGAGATTATTCTAGAGGCCCAAGACTTATTACTGAAGAAACAAAGAGGGAGATGAAAAAAATACTTTCTGAAATTCAATCAGGTCAGTTTGCAAAAGAATGGATGCAAGAACATAAAAGTGGACAAACAAAGTTTAAAATAATGAGAAAAGAGCAAGCTGAACATTCTATAGAAGCTGTTGGAGAAAAACTTAGAACTCTAATGCCTTGGATCGCCGAAGGAAAAATGGTTGATAAATCTAAAAATTAAATGAAAGTTTAATAAACTCTGGTTTAGTGTATAGGTATTAAATAATGACAGAAAAGATTTATATTTTTGATACAACATTAAGGGATGGTGAGCAATCTCCTGGCGCATCTATGAACTTAGATGAGAAACTTCAAATTGCTGAGGTTCTAGACTTAATGAAAGTTGATATTATTGAAGCTGGATTTCCTATTGCATCTAATGGTGATTTTGAGGCCGTCAGAGAAGTAAGCAAAAATGTTAAAAATTCAACAATTGCTGGTCTTGCTAGAGCAAGCCTAAAAGATATTGATAGAGCTTGGGATGCTGTTAAACATTCAAGATCCCCAAGAATTCATACTTTTATTGCGACTAGTCCGCTACATATGAAATATAAATTAAAAAAAACTGAGGATGAAGTTTTAGAAGCAATTAAAAAGACAGTTTCACATGCTAGAAATTTATGTGATAATATAGAGTGGAGTTGTGAAGATGGAGGAAGGTCAGAATTAAATTTTCTATACAAATGTATTGATCTTGCGATTAATTGTGGTGCCTCTACAATTAATATTCCTGATACAGTTGGTTATACTCTACCTGAGGAATTTGGAAAAATCTTTAGAAACGTTAAAAACAATGTGGTAAATATAGATAAAGCTATTTTATCAACTCATACACATAATGATCTTGGTTTAGCTACAGCTAATAATGTTGCTGCCATTAAAGAAGGTGCCAGACAAGTTGAATGTACTATAAATGGTATGGGTGAAAGAGCTGGCAATTCATCACTTGAAGAAATTGTAATGACATTAAAAGTTAAAAAAGATTTAATGCCCTATCATACAGATATAAAAACAGAGTCAATTATGAAAGCATCTAGGCTTGTTTCTTCAATTACTGGTTTTCCGGTTCAGCCAAATAAAGCAATAGTGGGAGCAAATGCTTTTGCTCATGAAGCTGGTATACATCAAGATGGTATGCTTAAACATTCAGGCACATATGAAATAATGACTCCTGAGTCTGTTGGATTAAATAAATCCTCTTTGGTATTGGGTAAACATTCAGGAAAACACGCTTTTTCAGAAAAACTTAAAGAACTAGGATACGAGCCTGGAGATAATGCATTAATGGAGTTATTTGGTCGATTTAAAGACTTAGCAGATAAGAAAAAAGAAATTTTTGAAGAAGATTTAATAGCTTTAGCTGAAGACAGGTCAGCATCTTATGATGAACATGTTAAATTTGTGTCGTTAGAGGTAAATGCTGGTTCAGTTGAAAAGCCAGAAGCAAGATTAAAAATTGATATGAATAATGAAAGTAAATCAATAAAAATAAATGGTAATGGTCCAGTTGATGCTACTTTCAATGCAATTAAAAAACTAACTGAAACTGATTTTAAATTAAAGTTGTACCAAGTTAATGCTATTACAGCTGGAACTGATGCACAAGGAGAAGTAACAGTTAGATTAGAAGATGATGATTTAACATCTCAAGCAAAAGGGAGTGACCCAGATATTATAGTTGCTTCAGCTAAAGCTTATATTAACGCCTTAAATAGATTAATTTTCAAAAAATCTAAATCAATCAAAGAAAATTCATCAAACTTACAAATAAGAGGAGTATAAAATAAATGGTTATTGATAAACTTTTTAGTCTATTTTCAAAAGATATGGCAATAGATTTAGGTACAGCCAATACACTTGTCTATGTTAAAGGTGAAGGAGTAATATTAAATGAACCTTCAGTTGTAGCAACAATAGAAAATGAAGGAAGAACTCAAGTTCTTGCAGTAGGTGATGAAGCAAAACAAATGCTAGGAAGGACTCCTGGAAAAATCAAAGCAATCAGACCTATGAAAGATGGGGTTATTGCAGATTTTGAAGTTGCGGAACAAATGATAAAAAGTTTTATTAAAAAAGTACACAAAGGCAGATCTATTTCAAATCCACAAATTGTAATATGCGTTCCTTCTGGCGCAACAAATGTAGAAAGAAGAGCAATTAGAGAATCTGCGGATGCAGCTGGTGCAAGAAAAGTTTTTTTAATAGAAGAACCCGTCGCAGCAGCAATAGGAGCTGGTTTGCCTGTAGCAGAACCAACTGGATCTATGGTTGTGGACATTGGTGGCGGAACTTCTGAGGTTGCTGTCTTATCATTAGGAGGAGTTGTAAATTCAACTTCAGTAAAAGCTGCTGGAGATAAGTTTGATGAATCAATAATGGAATATATGAGATCTACACATAAACTGGCTATAGGAGAAACTACTGCTGAAAGGATGAAAAAAGAGATTGGTTCTGCATGTCCTCCTGATGACGGTGAAGGAAAAACGATGAGTGTTAAAGGAAGAGATTTAATTACTGGTTTACCAAAAGAAATATCTATTTCACAAAGGCAAATCGCTGAGGCATTAGCTGAGCCTGTTGCTCAAATAATTGACACTATAAAAAGAGCTTTGGAGCAAACACCAGCTGAGCTTTCAGCTGACATAGTTGAAAGAGGTATAATGTTGACTGGAGGAGGTTCACTTTTAAATAATCTAGATAAGGTCTTAAGAAGATCTACGAGCCTTCCTGTGTCAATAGCTGAAGATCCTTTACTTTGTGTTGTTATGGGCACTGGACAAGCACTAGAAGAAAAGTCTAAATTGAGTGATGTTTTTGCGTCTGATTAGATCATTTTATGGCACCTAGGTTTAAAGTAAGTTTTTTTCAATATTCTAAAGTATTTAAAAATACCACAGTAATTTCAATTACAATATTATCGTTCTTTTTGATTTTATTTTCAAAAAGTGATCTATTTTTAATTAATAATATCAAATCAATTTCTTCAAACATTATCAATCCAGCAACTTACATAATCTCATCTCCAATAAAAATGGCATCAAATATAGTAAACCAGTACAATCAATTTAAAAGTTTAAAATTTGAAAATAAAATGCTTCAAGAAGAAATTATACGATTAAAAAAATGGCAAACTTTAGCAATTCAAAATTCAAGAGAAAATAGAGTATTAAAGAATTTATTACAAGCTACTGATAACAACTTGAATTTAGTTAAAACAGCCTCTCTAACAAATAGAAATGATGCTCTTTTTTCTAAACTAATAAATATAAATGCAGGATATGAAGATAAAATAAAAATAAATATGTCTGCAATCAATGAAAGGGGATTAATTGGTAAAGTTGTTCATACCCATCGAAATAATTCTAGAATTTTATTATTAACTGATCCGAATATGTCTGTTTCAGTAAAAACAATCTCTGATGGATCATTCTCTTTACTCTCTGGTTTAGGAGATGATAAATATTTAGTAAGTTCTTTTATTAAAGGAAATAAAATGCCGAAAATTGGTGATATTGTTGTAACAAGTGGTACAGCTCAAATCTTTCCAGTTGATCTTCTTGTAGGCAAGATAGCTAAAATTAAAAAAGACAGATTTTACGTATTACCATTTGTAGATTTCAATAATATTGATTATGTTCAAATTGTGACTTCTGAATAAAAGTGTTTTCAAAAGTATTATCACCTTTTCTTTATTTTAATATAATACTTTTATTCTCCTTTTCAGTTAGTGTTAACTCATTTGTTGAAATACAAATTGTTAATATAGTTTTTTATATTTTTTTTCATTTAACTTTTATTTATTATTTATTTTATCATTATCATTACTCTATATTCTGTATTGGTTTTGTGTACGGATTATTATTAGATATTTTTTTATTAAATTCAATCTCAGCTCATCTTTTGAGTATTATTATTTTGATTTTAATTTTTATTCTTATGAAGAAATATCTTTTTTTGCTTTCGCCTTTTCGAATTAGTCTTACAATATATTTTACATTAATTATAACTTTATTCTCAGAAGCTTTTTTCGTATTTTTATTTAATAATATTAATTTTACTATTTCTAAATTTGCTAATTATTTAATAATTTCAATAATTATTTTTATTCCATCAATTTTTATATTTAATAAAATAGATAAATAAAATGTTTTATTCAGATGATAAAAAACAGTATACAGTTTTAAATAGAAGAACTTTCTTTTTATATTTATTAAAACTTTCTTTATTTAGTATTGTTGGTTGGAGATTGTATAATATACAAATTAAAGATTCTGAAAAATATAAAACTTTATCTAAAAATAACCAGATTGATATCGAAATTCTGTATCCATTAAGAGGAAAAATTTTGGATATTAACAATAATATTCTTGTCTCAAATAAAAAAGTCTATGACATTTATTTAATACCTGAAAATACTTCAAACATTAATAAAACTTTAAATCAAATATCTAAAATTATTAAAATAGATTTTGCAAAAAAAATGAAAATTATCGAATTAAGTAAAAAAGTTAAAAAATTTGAAAAAATAAAAATCTTCGAAAATATAAACTGGAGTGACTTAGAAAGAATTGAAGCAAATAAACTTGAGATCGAGGGAATATTTATATCTCAAGATTATATGAGGGTCTATAATTATGGTAGAATTTTTTCTCATTTATTAGGATATATTAATAAGCCTAATGAAAATGAAATATCTTTACCGTTTATTACAAATATGCCAGATTTAGATATTGGAAAAGAGGGTTTAGAAAAGAAATTCAATCCAGTTTTAGTTGGAAGTGCTGGTCAAAGAGAAATAGAGGTTAATTCCTCGGGAAGAATAATAAGAGAAATTTCCAGATTGGACAGTAAACAAGGAAAAGATGTACAAGTAACATTAGATTTAAGATTACAAGAATACTCGCTAAATCTTCTTAATTCGCATAGGGCAGGATCGATAGTTGTAATTAATATTGAGAATGGTCATGTACTTTGCATGGCATCAACTCCTTCATATGATCCAAATAAGATAATTAAAAAACCTAATAAAGATTATTGGAATTCCATTTTACAAAATAAGTTGTCACCTTTGACATTTAGAAGTGTTCAAGGATTGTATGCACCAGGTTCAACATTTAAAATGATTGTTGCAATAGCAGCATTGCATTTTGGTGTTATTAATAAGTCAACAAACCATTTCTGCAATGGTAAGGTATCACTTGGTCAAAGGTTATATCATTGCTGGAAAAATAACGGTCACGGTAACATGAATGTTGATAGTGCAATACAGGAATCTTGTGATGTTTTTTTTTACGAAATATCAAAAAAGATTGGTATAGACAGAATTGCTAAAGTTGCAAAAGATTTTGGATTAGGAAAAATATATGACATTCCTCTAATTAACCAAAAGCTCGGTATAGTACCTTCAAAAGATTGGAAAAAACAAAAAATTGGTGAAAGCTGGTATCCAGGTGAAACTTTAATTTCAGCTATCGGGCAAGGTTTTGTTTTAGCAAATCCTCTGCAGTTAGCTAATATGACAGCAATAATTGCTTCAGAAGGAAATATGATTGAACCTAAAATAATTAATGATAAAAAAATTAATAGTTTTGATAATCTCAATAAATATAATGATGCAATAAAAGTTGTAAAAAATTCTATGTTTAAGGTAGTAAATGAAACTGGAGGAACAGCATTTAAATCAAAATCTGATGAAGTAATATTTTCAGGTAAAACGGGTACTTCTCAGGTAAGAAGAATAACTGTTGCTGAAAGAGAGAGTGATGATTTTAGAAAAAAAGAGATTGAGTGGAATAAAAGAGACCATGCATTATTTGTAGGTTATATGCCTCATGATAAACCAAAGTACGCAATTTCTGTAGTAATAGAACATGGAGGCTCGGGAGCATCAACGGCAGCTCCAATTGCAAAGCAAGTTTTTCAGTTCATAAATAAATTCGAATTATGATTCTTTTAAAATTACAAAAATTAAATTATTTATTAATTTTTTTAGTTATATTAATATCTTTTATAGGTGCAGCAGGCTTATATTCTGCAGCAGATGGTTCTTATGCCCCATGGGCTTCAAGACATCTTATAAGGCTTCTATTTTTACTTCTACTAGCTATAATTATTTCTCTTATTAACATTAAATTAATTTACAAGTTTGCGTATTTAATTTTTATTATAAGTTTAGCATTATTATTTTCAGTAGAAATAATTGGAGTTTTTGGTAAAGGAGCAACAAGATGGATAAACTTATTCGGATTTAGTCTCCAGCCTTCAGAATTAGTTAAAATTACAATTATATTAGCTTTGGCGAGATTTTATCACGACTTAAAATTCGCAGAAATTAAAAATATTCTAAACTTAATATTCCCTTTTATTATACTTTTTATTCCATTCGTTCTTGTAGTTATCCAACCTGATTTAGGTACTGCATTAAGTATCGTTATTTTAGGAGCATTTGTTTTATTTGCAAGTGGTGTCAGATTATGGAAGTTTGTTATTGGCTTATTTTTGGTACTTGGATCTATACCTTTATTATTAAATTATTTAAAACCATATCAAAGAGATAGAGTAATTTCATTTCTAAATCCTGAGGAAGATGCACTGGGTCGAGGATATCAATTAATGCAGTCAAAAATCGCACTTGGTTCTGGAGGTTTGTCAGGAAAAGGATTTTTGGAAGGTACTCAATCATACTTACAATATTTGCCAGAAAAACAGACAGATTTTATCTTTACTTTAATTGGTGAGGAATTCGGCTTTATTGGTACAATTTTTATAATATTTCTTTTTTTATTATTAATTAGTATTTGTTTTTATATAAGCATCAAATCAAACCATATTTTTGGTAGGCTGATAAGTATAGGTGTTGGAACTAATATTTTTATCTATGTTATTATGAATATATCAATGGTATCAGGTTTGATGCCAGTTGTTGGTATTCCACTACCACTTGTATCTTATGGGGGTTCTGCAATGTTATCAATTATGATATCAATAGGCTTAGTTCTTAATATTGAAATAAATGCTAATATTAAAAAATTAAAAAATGCTTGAAATAAAAAATGTAAATAAATTTTTTGGCGGATTAAAAGCTGTAAATGATGCTTCTATGAGAGTTGAAAAAGGTTCAATTACAGGTTTAATTGGACCAAATGGAGCAGGTAAAACTACTTTATTTAATACAATTGCTGGAATTTATGATCCAGATGATGGTAATATAATCTTGAATAATCAGGATATTTCTTTTTTAAAACCCCATGAATTATTTTCTAAAGGTGTTTTAAGAACTTTTCAAATTGCTCATGAATTTACAACTCTTACAGTACTAGAGAATTTAATGATGGTTCCTCCAAATCAGTTTGGAGAAAAATTAACTTATGCATTATTAAACAATAAAAAAGTTAAACAACAGGAAGAAAAAATAAGAGAAAAAGCAATAGAAGTAATAAAATTTTTAAATTTAAGCCACTTAACACAAGAGTTAGCTGGTAATCTATCAGGTGGACAAAAAAAATTACTTGAATTAGGAAGAACAATGATGGTTGATCCAAAGATTGTATTGCTTGATGAGGTTGGAGCAGGCGTTAATAGAACTCTTTTAAACGAAATCACAGATGCAATTCTTAGGTTGAATAAAGAAAAAAACTACACTTTCTTTGTTATTGAACATGATATGGATTTGATTGAAAAAATTTGTGATCCTGTAATAGTTATGGCAGAAGGTTCAGTGCTTTTTAAAGGTACTTTTGAAGAGGTTAGAAGTAATGAAAATGTTATTGAGGCATATTTAGGTAAAGGAATTAGAAAAAATTAAAATTCAAATGAGTAATTTAAGAGGAAATAAATTAACAGCAGGATATGGTGGGGTAGATATAATTAAAGATATAAATTTAGAAGTTAATGAAGGTGAAATAGTAGTAATTGTAGGTCCAAATGGAGCTGGAAAATCAACTGCTATGAAAGCTTTATTAGGCATGTTAAATCTTACTTCAGGTTCAGTTGAATATTCGAATAAAGAAATAACAAAAATGCTTCCTCAAAACAGAATAAATCTAGGTCTAGCATTCGTTCCTCAAACACAAAATGTTTTTACAGGAATGACAGTAGAAGAAAATCTTGAGATGGGAGGTTTCTTAAGAGATGATGAAATTACACATACTATAAATGACGTTTTTAGTCTATTTCCTGTTCTTAAAGAAAAAAGAAATCAAAATGCAGGAGAATTATCTGGAGGTCAAAGGCAACAGGTAGCATTTGGCAGAGCATTAATGACTAAACCAAAAATACTAATGTTAGATGAACCTACTGCAGGTGTATCTCCTATAGTAATGGATGAGTTATTTTCTAGAATTTTGGAAGTTCGTAAAACAGGTGTTGGTATTTTAATGGTAGAACAAAACGCAAAACAAGCACTAGGTATTGCAGATAGAGGTTATGTCCTTGTAAATGGAAAAAATAGTAGAGAGGGATCTGGTGAACAGCTTTTGAATAATCCAGATGTACGTAAATCTTTTTTAGGTGGTTAGTTAAATGGTAGATTTTTTAAACTCCTTGGTAGTACTATTAAATTTTATAATTATACCAGGACTATCATATGGATCTCAATTAGCACTTGGCGCATTAGGTGTTACATTTGTTTATGCAATATTACGTTTTGCAAATTTTGCTCATGGTGAAATAATGTCATTTGGAGCAATGATAACAATTCTTCTTACTTGGTTTTTTCAATCTCAAAATATAAATCTTGGTATTCTCCCAACTGCTTTATTAGCACTCCCAATAGGAGTTTTAGCTACAATTATATTATGTTTAATTTCTGATAAATTTGTCTTTAAATATTATAGACATCAAAAAAGCGTTCCTGTTGTTCTAGCAATGGTTTCCATTGGCGTTATGTTTGTCATTAATGCAATTATTAGAATAATTATTGGAACAGAAACAATCAAATTTTCAGATGGTCAAAAATTTATTATGAAAGCAAAACAATTTAAAGTGATGACAGGATTAAATGAAGGATTAGCTTTTAAGTCGTCTCAAGCAATAACAATTATATTAACAATTGTTCTTTTGTCATTTACTTTTTGGTTTTTGCAAAAAACTAAAACAGGAAAATCTATGAGAGCTTTCTCAGATAATGAAGATTTAGCATTATTATCAGGCATTAATCCTGATCGTGTTGTTTTTATTACATGGATGATAGTAGGTGTTTTAGCTTGTGTAGCAGGAGCTTTATATGGTTTAGATAAAAGTTACAAACCAATAATATATCTGAATTTAGTTTTACCAGTATTCGCTTCAGCAATTGTTGGCGGGATAGGAAATCCTTTTGGAGCTGTTATAGGAGGATATGTGATTGCTTTCTCAGAAATTATGATAACATATGCTTATAAGAAATTTTTTGTTTACCTTCTGCCAGGTCCGTTGGAACCTTCGGGCTTAATCCAACTACTATCTACAGACTACAAATTTGCTGTTTCCTTCACAATTTTAGTTATAGTTTTATTAATACGTCCTTCAGGAATATTCAAAGGAAAAGTTTTATGATGAAATTTGAAAGATATGAATGGATTGCAATAGGAATAATGATTTCACTCTTTATCCTTGTTGGTTTTATACAAGGTTGGTCATTTAGTTTAGTTATCCTAAATATGTGTATTATTTCAGCTATTATGACAATGGGTGTTAATATATCTTGGGGTTATGCGGGTGTAATTAATTTTGGTGTAATGGGCTTTCTTGCGATGGGAGGACTTGCTGCTGTAATTGTTTCTTACCCACCTATAAGAGAAGCATGGCAAGTTGGTGGAACAGGCTTAGGTATAAGTCTTGTTCTGCTGGCAATGTTGGTATTTGCAGTGATGTACATAAATAAAGTTATTGTAAAAACAACTCATAAATATTGGGTTAATGGCATAATTATTTTTTTAGGTATTATTGCAATTAGACATTTTTATTTAAATGCTACTGCTAATATAGAAGATGTAAATCCAGCATTAGCAGGATTTTTAGGCGGTCTTGGTTTACCAATTATATTTTCATGGTTTGTAGGAGGTTTATTTGCTGCAGGTGTAGCATTTGTTATTGGTAAAGTAGCCCTTGGTTTAAGATCAGATTATCTTGCAATTGTAACCTTAGGAATATCCGAGATTGTTGTTAGCGTTTTAAAACATGAAGAATGGTTATCAAGAGGAGTAAAAAACGTAATTGGTTTAAAAAGACCAGTCCCATATGAGATTGATTTACAAAATTCTGATTGGTTTATCAATCTTGTTACATTTCTAAATTCTTCTAAACTAAATAATGTTATTGATATTAATGACAGACAAGACCTTTTAAATAATCTTGTTATTGATGGTTCAGGAATATTTGTAAAACTATCTTACGCAATATTATTTTTAATTGTGATGCTTATTATTTTTTATTTTGCTAATAAAGCTCAGCTTTCACCATGGGGTAGAATGATGAGAGCAATTAGAGATAATGAAACAGCAGCTAATGCGATGGGTAAAGATGTTGTAAAACAACATTTAATTATTTTTGTTATTGGAGCTGCAATTGTAGGTATAGCTGGAGCTATGTTAGTAACATTAGATGGTTTGTTTACCCCATCTGGATACAGACCGCTTCGATTTACATTTATAATATGGATTATGGTAATTGTTGGTGGAAGTGGAAACAATTTAGGGGCTATTTTTGGAGGTTTCGTTATTTGGTTTGCTTGGATTGAAGCAGCACCTCTTACAACATTTATTATTAATCAACTCACATTAGGCTTAGAGCCAACTAATGCATTAAAGTTACACTTACTTAATAGTGTTCCTTATTTTAGATATTTATTTATGGGCTTAATTTTATTATTAATTTTACGTTACCGACCCAAAGGCATAATTCCTGAAAGGGTTAGACACTCATAAAAAAACCCCGGCATAACCGGGGTTTTAAAAAAGTTGTTAATAAGTATTAAAGAGCACCAACAGTAACGAATTGACCGCCACTAACTTCTAACTCTTTAAATGCACCAGCTGCATCACCAAACGCATTAAATTCTACGTCAGTTGCACCTTGGTAATCAATATCTTTACCTGCAGCTAACATTTGTAAGCCGTATGATAATTGACCAGGGTTAATTACAATACCTGGAGCATTAGATACTTTACTAATATTGTTTAAAATTGATTGTTTATCAGCAGATCCACCAGCTTGAATAGCAAGAGCTATAATTGCCGCAGCATCATAAGACTCTCCAACATAAGGAGCACTTCCATCCATGCCATTAGCAGCTGCTAATTCACCAAACTTTGCTGACCCTTTAGAAATTGCACCTGGCATTGAACCAAATGAACCTTCTAAATCTGCACCAATGTTATCAACTATTGATTGACCGATCATACCATCTGATAGAACAAATAAATCAAATGCACCTGAATCTAAAGATGCTTCAATCATTCCTTTTCCACCATCATCAATATAACCAATAACTAGAAGGGCATCTCCACCAGCTGATGCAAGAACACCAACTTCTGAAGAGTAATCAGCTTTTCCATCTTCGTGAGATGCAGAAGCTGTAATTGTTCCACCACCTGAAGCAAATGCTTTTTCAAAAACTTCAGCTAGACCTTTTCCATAGTCATTGTTTGTATAAGTTACAGCAATGCTTTCAATTCCTCTGCTAAGAGCAAGCTTTGCAAGTACTTGTCCACCTTTTGCATCTGATGGAGCAGTACGCCAAAATGTTCCATTATCTGGAACACTACTTAGGCCAGGAGATGTTGCTGAAGGTGATACCATGATCAAACCATTTGGCACAGCAACGTTAGCATTAATTGCGCCTGTTACACCTGAACAGTCAGCACCCATTATAGCAGTTACACCATCAGCTACTAATCCTTCAGCAGCTGCTGTAGCAGCAGCAGAGTCAACACAAGTTGAGTCAGCTTCTAAAATAGTAATTGTTTCACCACCTAACAGGTTTCCAGAGTTTGATGCTTCATCGAATGCCATTCTAGCACCATCTCTCATAGCAGGAGTTAAAGATTCGATTGGTCCTGTAAAACCAAGAATAATTCCTACTTTAATTTCTGCTAATGCAGCAGTCGATACAGTCGACAAGCTTACAATAACAGCTAGAAGTAATTTTTTCATATTTCCTCCAAAAAAGTATACTTTTTAATATTTTCACTCTTATACTAGTTACAAAAATCAATCATGCAGTTTTTTCAAAAAAAATGACTAAAAAACCAAGAAAAACCATAAATTGACTTCATTTGTCACAGAAGATAAGAGGTCCGTTATGACTATAGGTATTATTGGCGGTGGTGTATGGGGTAGTGCCCTTGCAAGAATTTTAAGCAAAAATAAGGTTTTAATTTATGCAAGAGATGAAAATATTGTTAAATCAATTAATGATCACAAATTAAATCCTAAGCTTAAATATTCCTCATTTAATGAAAATGTTTCCGCTACATCATCTTTAAAGGAATTAAAAAGTTCTAAATACCTATTTATTGCATTACCTGCTCAAAGGATTAGAGAAGTGGTTTCGCAAAAACAATTTCATAATAAAAAACATAACATCGTTATTTGTTCTAAAGGAATAGAAATATCATCATCAAAATTTCTAACAGAAGTTATAGAAGAATTGATGCCTTTTAATAGTGTAAGTATTTTATCAGGCCCATCTTTCTCAACAGAAGTTGCACAAAATCTTCCTACTGCTGTAACCTTAGCAACAAAAGATAAATCAAATTTTGAAAATATTTCTAAATTAATAACCCACAAGGAATTTAGGGTTTATTATACAAGTGATATAATAGGTGCTCAAATTGGTGGTGCTTTAAAAAATATATATGCAATTGCAGCTGGTATATCTCAGGGTTTAAATTTAGGCGAAAATGCAAAAAGTGCTCTCATCTCAAGGTCATTTGCTGAAATAACAAGATTTGCGGAAATCTTTAAGGCTAATAAAAATACTTTATTTGGCTTATCAGGACTAGGAGATTTAATACTTACTTGTAGTTCTGAAAGTTCAAGAAATACTAAATTTGGTATCAAAATTGCATCTTCAAAATTTGAAAATTATGCAGATTTATTAAAATCTCAAGAAGTAACAGAGGGTTATTATACAGTTGAAGCAGTTTTTAATATTTCTCAAAAATATAAAATAGAGATGCCTATTATGGAGTCTATATATAATATACTTTATAAAAGATATGATTTGAAAGAAGAATTAATAAAGCTATTAAGTCGTTCATTGAAAGAAGAAGTAATTTAAAATTTATGACTAGTAAAATATACTATGAGCTTGATACAAGTTGGGTAAATAATATTAAAATTAATCTCAGTGCTGTTGAACGTCGTACAGCAACCCTAACGAAAAGAAGAACGGTAAAAAAAGAGTATCAAGTTGCCTGGTTGTTAAAAGCAATAACACTTATAGACTTAACCACTTTAAGTGGTGATGATACTTTTGGAAAAGTAGAAAGATTATGTAATAAAGCACTTAATCCAATTGATAAGGATATTTTGAATGAACTTGGATTAAGTAAAAATGAGATTAGGGTTGGAGCCGTTTGTGTATATCATCATCTTATCAAAGATTGTATAAATCTTATCCATAATCAATTACCTATAGCGGCAGTTTCAACTGGTTTTCCAGCTGGATTATCTTCTTTTGGCACTAGAAAACAAGAAATCAGTGACTCTATAAGAGATGGAGCAAATGAAATAGATATAGTAATTAATCGCGGCTATGTTCTTCAGAATAATTGGAATAAATTATACGATGAAGTTAAAGAATTTAAAAAAACAGCAGGTAATACTAAAATTAAGGCAATCTTAGGTGTTGGAGATTTAGAAACGCTACGTAATGTTGCAAAAGCCTCTCTTGTTTGTATGATGGCAGGTGCTGATTTTATCAAAACATCAACAGGCAAAGAAAATGTTAATGCTAACTTAAACAACAGTCTTGTGATGCTTCGAATGATTAGAGATTTTTACAATAAAACAGGAAAAAAAATTGGCTTTAAACCTGCTGGTGGAATATCAACATCAAAATCTGTTTTAGAATTTTTAATTTTAGTTGCTGAAGAGCTTGGTTTTGAATGGATAAACCCTAAATTATTGCGAATTGGTGCTTCTAGTTTATTAATTGATATTGAAAGACAATTATATCATTACACAAGTGGACGATATGCAAATAAAGAAAAGCTAGCATTAGGTTAATATGGATAAAATTATTAAAAATTTTAAGAATATTTCTTACGGTCCTGCACCTGAAGATAGTGCTGAGGTTTATTTATGGATAAGTAAATTAAGTAGTCCAAATAAAATATTTATTAATAATAAATTTGTTAAGTCTTCAGGAAGCAAAAAACTAAATATTATAAATCCAAGTAATAAAAAAAATATTGGTAAATTATCAGTTTCATCAAAAAAAGATGTTGATTTAGCAGTAAAAGCCGCAAAAAAGGCATTTCCTAAATGGTCAAAATTATCACCATTTGAACGTTCTAAATATTTATATGCATTAGCAAGAATGATACAAAAAAATTCTAGATTTTTGTCTGTTCTAGAAACTATTGATAATGGAAAACCAATAAGAGAGACAAGAGATATAGACATTCCTCTTGTAGCAAGACATTTTTATTATCATGCTGGATGGTCTGCAAAAGATACAAGTTTCAAAAATAAACCTATAGGTGTTGTTGGGCAAATAATTCCATGGAATTTTCCCTTACTCATGTTAGCATGGAAGGTTGCACCCGCTTTAGCAACTGGAAACACCGTTGTTTTAAAACCAGCAGAATATACATCTCTTACTGCCTTATTTTTTGCAGAACTATGTCAAAAAGCAAATATTCCTGAAGGTGTTGTAAATATAGTCACTGGAGATGGGTCTACAGGTCAACATATTACAAATCATAAGGACATAAAAAAAATAGCTTTTACTGGATCAACAGAAGTCGGAAAAAAAATAATTCAAAATAATCCAGACCCAGATAGAAAATTAACAATGGAGTTAGGAGGTAAATCACCTTTTATTGTTTTTGAAGATGCAGATTTAGATAGTGCAGTTGAGGGTATTGTTGATGCTATCTGGTTTAATCAGGGACAAGTTTGTTGCGCTGGATCAAGATTATTAATTCAAGAAAGTATTGAAAAATCTTTTATTAAAAAACTTAAAAAAAGAATGGAAAAACTTAGAGTCGGTAATCCTCTTGATAAATCCATTGATATTGGAGCTATTGTTGCACCAATACAACTTCAACAAATTAATCAATTAGTAAAAAAAGCTGAAAAGGAGGGCAATAAACTATGGCAACCATCATGGTCTTGTCCAACAGATGGATTATTTTATCCACCTTCTTTATTTACAAATGTAACACCTTCATCTTTTATTGCACAAGTTGAAGTTTTTGGTCCAGTATTAACAAGTCTTTCATTTAGAACACCTAGTGAAGCTGTAGCAATTGCAAATAATACACCATATGGGCTTGCTGCAAGTATTTGGTCTGAAAATATTAATCTAGCTTTAGATATTGCGCCAAAAATTAAGGCCGGTGTTATTTGGATTAATTCAACCAATCTTTTTGATGCTTCATGTGGTTTTGGTGGATATAAAGAAAGCGGTTTTGGTAGAGAAGGTGGTTCTGAAGGTATCAGAGCCTATACTAACTTAGAACTTCCTCTTTTAAAAAACAAAAGAAAAATCTCTAATAAAAATAACATCAAGAATAGTTTAATTGATAAGACACCTAAATTGTATATCGGTGGAAAACAAAAAAGACCAGACAGTGGTTATTCCTTTTCAATCTATAATCATAAAAATAAATTTATTTGTGATATTCCAAATGCTAACAGAAAAGATGTAAGAGACAGTGTTGAAATTGCATCTAAAGTAAAAAATAAACAATTAAGTAATTTTAACAGATCTCAAATACTATTTTATTTAGCAGAAAACCTTCAGGATAATGAAAATAATTTTATTGAATTATTATCTTCGTTAATAGGATTGGAAAAACAGGAAGCCTTAAAAGAATTTAATAATTCAAAAGAGCGAATTTTCTATTATGCTTCTATGGCAGATAAATTTGAAGGAAATATTCATAATCCTCCTATAAGGGGATTAACTCTTGCAGTGAAAGAGCCAATTGGTGTAATGGCTTCAATATTAGATGATCAATTTCCTCTTTTAAGTTTAGTAACAGTATTAGCTTCAAATTTTGCAGCTGGTAATGCAAATATTATTTTGCCAGGAGAAAAAACATCATTGATTGCTTCAGAGATGTACAGATTATTAGATACATCTGATATTCCTGCTGGTTATATTAATTTTTTAACAACAAAGCAAAATAGCTTAAATAAAGTATTATCCGAACATGAAAATATTGATGGTGTATGGTTATTTAGTGGAGATGATAAAGAGAGAAAACAAGTTATAAATAATTCTGTCTCAAACTTAAAAAGATATTGGTGTCCAAAATCAAAAAATATAAATTGGTTAAATAATGAAGAGAGCTTTTTAAATGAATTTCTTCATGAAAGTACACAAATAAAAAATATTTGGATACCTTACGGCGAGTAATGTGTTATAATTTTTCTTCAAAAAGGAGTTGAATTATGTTGATTAATGTAAACCCTCTTATAAGCCCTGAAATTTTACAGCTTATTAGATCTATGGGACATGGGGATAAATTTGTTTTAAGTGATGCCAATTTTCCATCCTATTCTCATGCCAATAAACTTTACAGAATGGATGGTTTAAATATAGCTCAAGCTGCTGAAGCTTTACTAAGTCATTTTCCTTTAGATAGCTTTATTCCTCATCCAGTGGAAAGAATGGAAATTGATGGAAAGCCCGACGAAATAAATGAAGTGCATCAAGATCTTATCAATACTGTAAAAAAAGTTTCTGGAGATAATTGGAAAGTTGGATCTGTAGAACGTCAAAAATTTTATATTGAAGCAAAAAAAGCAATGGCAGTAATCACTACTAGTGATACAAGACCATATGGTTGTTTTATGTTTACTAAAGGTGTTTTAAAACCAGATGGATCTGTTTGGATAATTTAGTTATTAAGTGAAAAATACATTAAGTTCTGAAAAAATTGCTTTAGGTATAAGACGAAGAGTATTTGAACATTGTATTAAAAATAACGGTGCTTATCTCAGTCAGGCATGTTCATCTGCAGAACAGTTAGCTTGGTTATATAATGAGGCTTTACATCTAGGTGACTCAATTGCACCAAGTATACCAGAAGAATTTAAAGGTGTTCCAAGTGCATCGAATAAAAATTACAAAACAGGAGCTGGTTATAATGGACCTAATAACAAAGATTATGATCGATTAATTTTTGCACCAGCACATTATGCATTAGTAGCTTACGCAACTTTAATAGAAGTTGGCCGTATGTCCGAAGAAGGTTTATCAATGTTTAATAAAGATGGATCATCAGTAGAAATTATTGGTGCAGAACATTCTCCAGGTATGGAAATGCATAATGGCACATTGGGAATCGGTTTATCTACAGCTGCTGGAATTGCATATGGTAGAAAGCTAAATAATGAAAAAGGTCAGACTTGTGTCTTTATGTCAGATGGTGAATTACAGGAAGGACAAATTTGGGAGGCCATTCAAGTAAGTGTATTTTATAAATTAGATAATTTATGGGCAATTATAGATGTAAATGAACAGCAAGTTGATGGTGCTATGTCTGATGTTTTAGATATTGGCGATATAAATAAAAAAATTAATTCATTTGGTGCAAAGTGTATTGAAATTGATGGTCATGATATTAATGCAATGAGGCAGGCAAAAAATGAAAAACATGATGGTAGGCCTTTAATAATACTTGCAAGAACTTCACCATATAAAGGGATGAATTTTTTAAAAACCAGATTTCCTAGACTTCATTACGTAAGATTCAAATCTGAGGATGAAAGAAATAAAATGAATCTAGAAATTTCTAAAGAATTAGGAATAGATCCAATTATTTATTAAGTATGACTGAAATAGTTAATAAACCCTACGGAACATCCTTTAAAAAGTATGCATCTCAAAATAAAAATATCTTATGTTTATCCGGAGACCTTACTTCTTCTTGTGAAGTGGATATCTTTCGAGATGAGTATCCAAATCAATTTGTTTCTATGGGAATGGCAGAACAAAATATGATGAGTTTTGCTGGTGGTTTAGCTATGAGTGGTTTTACTCCATTCATACATACATTTGGAGTTTTCGCTTATAGAAGACCTTATGATCAGCTATTAGCTTCAATTGCCTATCCTAGGAGAAGAGTTCGTATAATGGGGTTTTTACCAGGCATTACAACACCAGCAGGTATGACCCATCAGGCGATTGAGGATATAGCAGTTATGAGGACAATACCAAACATGACAGTTATTGAAACAGGTGATGCAGCTGAGGTTGAAAGCATATGTGAGCAAGCAGATAATGTTGATGGACCTGTTTATTGTAGAATACTGAGAGGAGCCGTGCCAAGATTATTTGATAGTCCGTTGAAAATAGGTGACATACGAATTTTAAATTCTGGATCCGATATCTTACTAATGACATCAGGTATCTGTACAGAAGAAGCGCTACGAGCAAGAGCAGCTTTAATAAGTCAGGGTATTTCTATTTTACATCTACATATTCATACTTTTAAACCTTTCAATGAAGATAAAATTTTAGATTTAATTTCAAATATTAAACTTGGAGTAATTACAATGGAAAACCATTTAGTAAATGGTGGCCTTGGAACAACAATTTCAGAAATAATATCAAAGCATGGTTTATCAAAAAAATTAATAAAACTAGGCCTTAAAGATACATTTGCTCACGGAGGATCTAAGCAATACCTAACAAAATACTATGGTTTTGATGCATATGCATTGATTAATGCAATAGAAAAATTTATAGGACAAAAATTAAATATTGAAGAACAAGACTTAGGGAAAGTACGCATTGAAGATGTTCATTCTCTCTCTAAAGCTGAAGCTCTTTAAGTTATGAAGAAAAATTTTTATAAATTATTTAAAACAAAGAAACCCATTATTGCAATGGTCCATTTTCCTGCACTTCCAGGTTCTCCATTATACGATGAAAAAAAAGGATTAGATTTTATTTACCAATCTATTGAAAAAGATTTAATGAATTTACAAAAAGCTGGAGTGGATGCAGTCATGTTTGGAAACGAAAATGATCGTCCATACGAATTAAAAGTTAATAGCGCAACTTTATCAACTATGTCCTATATGATTGGCAAACTCTCAGAAAAAATTGGTGTTCCATTTGGTGTAAATGTGTTGTGGGATCCAATGAGCACAATCGCTCTTGCAGTTTCGACAAACGCTCAATTTGTTCGTGAAATATTTACTGGAACTTATGCCTCAGACATGGGTATTTGGAGTCCAAATGCTGGAGAAGCAATGCGATATAGAAACTCTCTTGGTAGAAAAGATATTCAAATGTATTATAATATTTCAGCTGAATTTGCTTACTCAATGGATAGAAGGACAATATCAGAAAGAGCTGAGAGCACAGTATTTTCTTCAATACCCGATGCTGTATTAGTATCTGGTCAAATTACGGGCCAATCAGCGAAACTAGAAGAAATTAAAGAAGTTAGTAAAATAATTCCAAAAACTCCAGTACTAGCAAATACTGGAGTAAATTTAGAAAATGTTGAAGAAATTCTTAGAGTAACAGATGGTGTAATCATAGGTTCCTCATTAAAAATAAATGGTGATACCTGGAAAAATGTAGATTTTAATAGGGCAAAAAAATTTATGACAAAAGTAAAATCTCTTAGAAAAAATGCCAAATAAAAAAGAAATTGACTCTATCAATACTACATTAGAGGAATTAGTTTTGATTTCTGGTTTATCAGGATATGAAAATAACGTTAGATCATACTTAATAAAAAAATTAAAAACTAAATCACTTAAATCAAATACTGATATTTTAGGTAATTTAACTTGTACTCTAAAAGGAGATGACAATCTGCCTTCAGTTATTCTTTTCGCTCATATGGATCAACTTGGATTTATCGTAAAAAAAATTGAAGATAACGGTTTTATGCGTGTTGAAAGGTTAGGAGGTATACCTGAAAAAGCTCTTGCTTCTCAAGATATTGTAATCGTTAATAACAAAAATGAATTAATTAAAGGTATCATTGGAAATAAGTCTCATCATGCAACTCTTCAAGATGAAAAATATACCGTGACTGCAATAAAAAATATTTTCATCGATGCAGGTTTTAAAAATAAAAGTGAAGTTTTGAAAAGTGGTATCAATATTGGAAGTCCAGTTACTTATGCTCCATTTTATAAAGCCCTTTCTAATAATAACGTATGTGGCTCTTCTATTGATGATAGAGCAGGTTGTGCAGTTATTTTAGATGTTGCTAGTTCATTAAAAAAAATTAAAAAAAGACCTACTGTTCATGTCGTTTTTTCTGTCCAAGAAGAGTTTAATTTAAGAGGGATTTTACCTGTAATTAATTCATTAAAACCAGATATTGCTATTCAGGTTGATTTAACATTAACATCAGACACCCCAGATATGAATAATTCAAGTGATGTAATACTTGGTGGAGGACCATGTATTAGTTTATTCTCTTTTCATGGAAGAGGGACATTAAACGGAGTTATACCTCATCCATCGATAGTAGAAATTTTTGAAAAAGCCGCTAAATCAAAAAAAATTAACTTACAACGAAGTGTAGCTTCAGGAATTTTAACAGATGCATCCTATGTTCAGTTTACTAACAACGGTATTGCGACTATAGATGTAGGCTTTCCTATGCGTTATTCACATTCTTCAAGAGAAGTTTGCAATTTAGATGATCTTATTAATTTAAAAAATCTTATCTTAGGTGCTATAGGTAAAATTGATAATAAGTTAAAACTAATAAGATAATAAATGTCAGAAAAACTCTTTATTGGTATTGATATAGGTACATACGAGACAAAAGGTGTATTGGTTAACCTTTCAGGTGATATTATTCATCAAGCTTCTAGAAAACATGACATGATTGTACCCCAAAGTGGTTGGGCAGAACATAGGCCTAATGAGGATTGGTGGGGTGATTTTAAATATGTTTCAAAAAAGCTAATCAATGAATCTAAATGTAATCCAAAAAGTATTTCAGCAGTATCTGCCAGTACGATCGGTCCTTGTATGCTCCCTTTAGATAATGAAGGAAATCCTTTAATGAACGGTGTTTTATACGGTGTAGATACACGAGCACATAAAGAAATTGAGTATTTAAATTCCTCTATTGGTGAAGAAAAAATAATGCAATTTAATGGAAATGTTCTTACTTCTCAGCAAGTTGGTCCTAAAATATTATGGCTAAAGAATAATAGGCCAGAAATATATGCAAAAACTGAAAAGATAGTTAATGGAACTGGTTTTATTAATTTTAAATTAACCGGGAATTATACAATAGATCATTTTTCTGCGGCTTTTTTGAGCCCACTTTACGATATAAATAAACAAAACTGGAGTAATGAACTTAATGATGGAATTATAGAGTTAGAAAAGTTACCAAATTTAGTTTGGACAAACGAAATAGTTGGTAAAATTACAAAATCAGCATCGGATGAAACAGGTTTAGCTGAAGGCACTATTGTAACATCAGGAACTATTGATGCAGCAGCTGAAGCAATTAGCGTAGGTGTTATTGGTCCAAAAGATATGATGATGATGTATGGATCGACAATGTTTTATATATTAGTTACAGATAAAATTTTATCAGATAAAAGGTTATGGTATTCGCCTTGGCTTTTTGAAGGCGAACATTCTTCTATGGGTGGGCTCGCAACAAGTGGAACATTAACTCACTGGTTCAAGAATAATTTTGCAAAAGAAATAACTAGTGATGACGTATTTATAAAACTTGCAAAGGAAGCTGAGAATTCTCCACCTGGATCAAAAGGTATAATATTTCTTCCGTATTTTTCAGGCGAAAGAACACCTATCCACGACACAAGTGCAAAAGGTACTTTTTTTGGATTAGATTTAACACATCAAAGATCTGACATGTACAGGTCTATTTTTGAGGGAATTTCTTATGGAACTAACCATGTTGTTGAAGTTTTTAAAGAATTAAATGCTACACCTGAAAAAATATATAGCGTAGGTGGGGGAACAAAAAACTCAATTTGGTCGCAAACAACATCTGATGTTAGTGGATTAAATCAAATACTAAGAAAAAAAACTATTGGAGCTTCTTATGGAGATGCTTTTCTTTCTGCATGTACTATCGGGGAATTAAAAAAAGAGGATATAAATAAATGGAATGAGCTAGAATATGAAATTATTGCAGATACAAAAAATAAAGATGTTTACAGTAAAGGTTATGAGTTGTTCAGAGATCTTTATGAAAATACAAAAGATTTAATGAAAAAAATAGATAACTAACCTTTAATAGCCCCTGCAGCCATTCCTTTCACGATATATCTTTCTAAAAAAATTGCAGCTACAATCAAAGGAAAACATAGAGCAAGAGATATTGCAGCCATATTCCACCATTTGATACTTTGGGAAGAAATTTGAGAAGCAACCATTACAGGCATTGTTTTAGCATCTGTGCTTGTTATTAGTGCTGCTAAAAAATATTCATTCCAGCATAATATTAAACATAAAATAAATGCACTTGCTATACCGGGTAAAACAATTGGTAATACAATTTTAAAAAAACTACCCCAAACTGTAGCGCCATCAACTAAGGCAGCTTCTTCGAGTTCTATTGGTACTGCATTAAATTGATCTCTCATTATCCAAATTACAATTGGCAGAACAGTCAATGTATATATTAAAATCATTCCAATATGTGTATCCAGTAAATCAAGTTCTCGGTATAGAACTAATACAGGTAAAGCGAGAACAACAGGTGGTAAAATTAATTGTGATAAAAAGAAAAATGATATGTCTGGATTTCGCATAAAGCCAAATTTATAATTGAATCTGCTTAGTCCATATGCTGCAAAAGATCCCATTATCACCGCTAATCCAGAAGCACATGAAGATATCAGAGCAGTATTAAAAAAACGAGCTAAGAATTCTTCTCTTGGATTAGATTCAGTAAATATTGTATCTGGAGAAAGTCCAAGATTTTTCCAACCTTTCCAAGCTGGCTCAAAATCTAGCCAAGGTATTAATAAACCTTGAGTAACGCTTGCAGCAGTTTTAAATGAGGTCGTAGCAGTCCAATAAATTGGAAATAGACATATAAATGTCCAAATTAAAAGAACACTATATATAAAAATTTTTTCTGTTAGATTATTTTGCATTATGCTGCCCTCTGCAACCAACGATTAACAAAACGTATCAAAACCGTCATAAAAATAATAATTAAAATTAAATAGACGAATGAAAGTAATGTACCATAACCTACATTAGATCTATCTCGGTATTCTCTTACTATAAAACTAGTTACACTATCCGTAGCACCACCAGGACCTCCAGCAGTAACAATAATAATTATATCCGCTAACTTAAGTTTAAAAATTATTCTTATTACTAATGTAGTTAAGGATACTGGAAGCATTATTGGGAAAATAATATTTTTAAACATTGTCCATTTATTTGCTCCATCAACTTTAGCTGCTTCCAAAACTTCTTTAGGCAATGCTTGTAATCCAGCGAGAAGCATAATTATCATTAGTGGAATAAAAGTCCATGCATCCATACACATCATTGTTAACCTTGCGATTTCAGGACTGCTAAAAAAAGTGGGTGTTTCCCATCCAAGCCATCTAGCAAAGTTAGCTACTGGACCAAATCTTTGTTCTAACATTGACTTTCCAACCATCCAACTTACAGCAACAGGACTGAGCATGAGGGGTATTAAAAAAACTACCCTAAAAAACTTCCTTCCTTTAATCTGAGAATTTAACAATAAAGCTAAAAGAAAAGCTATAGCAAACTCAACTAATACCGCGAGAATGTAGTAGACCATATTCTTTAGTGAATTCCAATAATAAGGATCAGAAACCATTTGATAGAAATTATCTAAACCATTAAACTTTCTTCCATCTAAAGAACTTAGGTTCCAATCAGTAAAAGAAATATATAAACCAAATAACATTGGAAATATTACAATTGAAATTATGAACATTACTGCTGGAAAAATAAATAAATTTCTTTTTCCTTTTTCACCGTAGATCAATACTCTTGAATAACCTATTGCGATTGCCCATAAAATATAAGAATAAAGAAGTGGTCTCCAATTTTTAAAACCAAAACTTATTTTTTCTAGATTATATAAGATCTGAATTATTCCAATAGTTGCCATTAAAAAAAATGCAGACCATACTAAAACTTTTCCAAATCTTTTTGTTTTTGGGCTGATATATGATGGTGATACAACATATAATGGATCACGTTCCATTTGGTTAATTTCGTTCATAACTTAGAAGTAGTATAAAGAAAAACTAGCGACTAATAAATAGTCGCTAGTATAAAAAATTAATTACATACCTAATGAAGCTTTATAGAGCTTAATTTGGTTTTCTCTACCAATTTGGTCTGTAATTTTATCCCAAGCTGCAGCAATATTATCTGCGCCAGTTTGAGCATCGTATTGACCAGCATAAATTTTTGATAATTCATCTTCTGCAATACTGTAGTATTGGAAAATACCTGGAATACGTGGCTCAATAGCAGCATTTGGATGGTTATAAGAATCAGCCTCAGAAGCAAGATAATCAGAAGCAAATGCTTCTGTATAACCAGCGCCAGTCCACTCATCTATATTGAAGTGACTGTTTCTATAAGGCTGGAACCCTGATGGATACATTGACATCCATAAAGATAGATCTTTACCACCAATATGAGAACATGCAGACCAAGCAGCTTTATTTTTAGCTGAATCATCATCTACTGTTTTCATACAATAAAGCCCCCAGCCTATGTAAGCCATATTAGGCGCATAGTTTGGTCCACTTGATAAAGTTTCCCATTTGCCAGTCTGCCAGTTATAAACATCATCTGAACCAGGTAAAATATCGAATCCTACATTTCCTTGAATCAATGACTCATCAGAAGTATTGGCATTTGATCCAACATCTCCCCACCAAGCACACATAGATCCTGTGCCTGCTAAGAATTGACTAAATCCAGTAACACCTGGATCAGCATTTATTTGATCAGGTGGCTGACAATCTCTTCTATCAAGAACATCCTGGATTGCTCTTACCCAAGCTGGATTGTTTACCATAGGCTTCATCGTATCTGGCTCAAATAGAAAAGCAGGACTGCTAGGATGTTTTCCGTAAGCAGTAGCAATACTACCTAAGTAATAGAAAGCAAATCCACCCCAACCTTTTTGAACATCTAGATATCCATAAGCAGGGAAACCTGCATGTTTTTTCCCTCTCAAGAATTTAGAAACCTCAGTTACTTTTTGCCATGTAGTTGGAACTTCCCATTTACCTTCATGACCTTCATCTTTCCAAGCTTTTGCTAAATCTTCATTTTCAAAATAGTCAGTTCTGTAATTGAAGTTATGACAATCACCATCTATTGAAATTCGGTAAGTTTTACCTTCCCAAGTTCCAACTGGAGCTTGCAAATAGCCAACATAGTCTCCTAAATCGATTTGATCAGCAACCCAACCGGGCATCTCTGATAGTAACTTTTTACCACAAAGATCTCCCTCGTAAGGAGCACCAGATTGAACAATATCAAAATCAACAGTACCTGTTGCAATTGATTGTTGTAGTCTAGCATTGTAATCAGCTTGAGCTAAGTCGATCCAATTTATTTTTGCGCCTGTATATTTTTCCCAAGGCTTTAAGAAACCCCTGTGAAGCATGTTGTGAAGGTTTAAGCTGTCCAAACCTAAAAAGTTTAATTCAACTCCTTTGAACTCACCTTCTTTAACTCTTTCTTTAGTTGGTCCAAGGCACATCTCACCAACCTTTTGCCAATCAGCATCCCCAGGTGAACCAGCACCAACACCAGGAATTTGAAGAATAGCTTTTCTAAGCTCAGAATGACCATCAGCAAATGCATTTGTTGCTATAGAAGATATACCTCCACTCATAGCAGCTATTGCACCTGCAGAAGCAGCTCCTTTTACAAAGCTACGTCTATTAATGGCATGCTTAGCAGCATATTCATATAGTGATTTTTTCATTATTACCTCCAATGAAAATTATAATACTTAAGTTTTATAAATATAAGATTAGTAAGGCAACAAGAAAAACGCTAAAATAGATCAGAATATATTAATAAAATCATGTTTACAAAAAAGTTCGCTACAAGACTGAATTCTTTCAAATCCAATTGGAAAAACCTAGAATTACCGTCAATACAAGACTTAATTAAGAGAGCATCAACTGTAAATGGACTTACTCATCTCGACTTGAATTTTCCAGATCATAGTAAACCCGATTTGAAAGATATCTCTAAATTTACTAATGAATGCGGGTTGAAAATTAATGGTTTAGCAATGAGATATTATACTAACCCTGCTTTTAAACTTGGAGCTTTTACTAACCCTGATAGAAAAGTTAGACAAGAAGCAATTGAACTAACAAAAAGGGCTATAGATAAACTTAACGAAATTGATATTAACTTATTAACTATATGGCTTGGTCAAGATGGATTTGATTACGGTTTTCAAGTTGATTATAAAAAAATATGGGATGATGAAATTAATGCACTAAAAGAAATTGCAGAATATGATAAAAATTGTTTAATCAGTATTGAATATAAACCTAATGAACCAAGAGCCTATTCATTATTGTCTAATTTAGGAACAACCCTCCTAGCAATTAAAGAAATAAATTTAAATAATATTGGAGTAACAATAGATTTTGCGCACATATTGTATTCAAACGAACAACCAGCCTTAGTTGCAGCTTTAATTGACAAACATTCTAAGATTTTAGGATTACATTTAAATGATGGTTATGGAAAAAGGGATGATGGATTAATGGTCGGTTCAGTCCATCAATTAGCTACAATTGAACTTCTTTATTATATCTCTAAATCTAATTATAATGGTTCAATTTATTTTGATACTTTTCCAGATACGACTAACATGGATCCAGTAAAAGAATGTGAACTCAACATTGAGACTGTTAAGAAACAATTTAAAGTTGTTGATAAACTTTTGTTAAATAGTGAATTAACAACAGCAATAGAAAATCAAGACTCAATAACTTCTCATAAAATATTTAACAGTATTTTGTACCCGTAAGATGACCTCAAGAACTATTCTAGTTTTAGGAAGTCTTCATTATGATCTTTTTATCGAATCAGAAAAAATACCAGAAGTTGGAGAAACTGTACTTGGAAAAAAATGGTATCCTAAGTTAGGAGGCAAAGGAGCTAATCAAGCTGTTGCATTATCTAAAGAGAATATTAATGTAAATTTTGTTAGCGCTATTGGTAATGATGATTTTGCTAATTTTTTGATCAATCAATTAAATATAAATAATATATCAGATAAATTTCTAACAAAAACAATTGGTACGTCTGGGATGAGTGTAGCCATTTCTAATAATAGTGGCAATTATAGCGCAGTGGTAATTTCAGGAGCAAACTTAGAGATTTCAGATAGTATATTTAGCCATGATAATCTATGGAAAGATTGCACATTTTTAATGATTCAAAATGAAATTAAAGAAGAGATAAATATTGTAGCTGCAAAAGAAGCAAAAAAAAGAAATATAAAAGTTTTTTTAAACGCTGCACCGGCTAAAAAAATTAATAGAGAACTCTTTGATCTTGTGGATATATTACTTGTTAATGAAATTGAATCCCAACAACTTTTAGAAACAACAAA
>CACOIH010000014.1 GCA_902627245.1 uncultured Alphaproteobacteria bacterium | reverse complement strand
TCATACAACTGACGGAAATAAAAAAGCGTACGAGGAATTTATAGAAGGAAAAACTAAACAGCGTAAGGGTGTTTAAAATTAACAAAACAGATAAATTTTTTTGTGAAAATAAAACCTATTATCTTAGTAGATCCATTTCCACGCACAATGGAATTAATCTTTTCAAAAGATAAATTAAATTACCTAAAATCAAAATTTAAATTAATTAAAAGAGGTAAAATTTTAGAAAAAGATTTTTATGACAGAAATATTGAAAAAGCTATATTTATAATAGGGCAACCTACACTTGAATTATCTACTTTAAAAAAAGCGAAAAAGTTAAAAGCAATTTTTAATGTTGAAAGTAATTTTTTGCATAACATGGATTATGATTATTGTTTTAAAAAAAATATCTATGTGCTTTCCACATCTCCTGTTTTTGCACAACCTGTCGCAGAAATGTCATTAGGACTATTATTATCTATCGCAAGGAGTATTCACATTGCTCATAATGATTTTATTCATAAAAAAGAAAAGTATGGTGGAGAAATAAGCCAAAACAATTTTTTGATCAAAAATAAAAACTTTGGATTTGTGGGTTTTGGTGATCTTGCAAAAGCAACGCTTCCCTTAATCAAACCATTTGCAAATAAAATTCTAGCATTTGATCCCTGGATTTCAAATATTAATATAAAGTCTAAAAATGTTCATCCTGCCTCTTTGGAAAATCTATTAAAAAATTCTGATATTATTTTTGTATTTGCTACGTCTACCGTTTCTAATAAACAAATGCTTAATTTTAAAAAATTAAATCTAATGAAAGATTCATCAACAATTTTAATTATGAGTAGAGCAGCAGTAGTTAATTTTGATGATTTATTTAAGTTTCTAAAACAACGAAATGTTTTTGCTGCAATTGATGTTTTTCCAAAAGAACCCTTTCCAAAGAATGATCCACTGAGAAGACTCAAAAATGTCATTTTTTCTCCTCACAGAGCCGGGGCTTTAGATGTTGTTTTTAAGGATATGGGTGACATTGTAATTAACGATTTAAAATTAATTTTAGCTGGAAAGACACCTAAATATTGTAAAAAAGCTGAATTAAAAACTGTCACAAAAATAATATCGAAGCCAGTAGATATTAATTAAGCTAAAATTTGTTATTTAATTAAAATTACTAATATTAGTTGTTGATTTATAGATTTTGTTCTTGTAGTTTTTTTAAAAAATTGGAGGAATAATGAAAAAAGTATTACTATTTATAGTTAGTTTTTTTACTGCTTCTTTTATTAGTTTGTCTACATTTGCGGATGGACACTCTATTGAAGCATGTTTGATAACAAAAACTGATATCAACCCATTCTTTGTAAAAATGAAGGAAGGTGCATTAGCTAAGTCAGATGAGTTAGGTATTAAGCTTTCAACATTTGCGGGAAAAATTGATGGTGACCATGAAACACAAGTAAAAGCTGTTGAAACATGTATTGCTTCCGGTGCTAAAGGAATTTTAATTGCAGCATCAGATACAAAAGCAATCACAACACCACTTCAACAAGCGCGTGATGCTGGACTTCTTGTTATCGCACTAGATACACCTTTAGAGCCTATTACAGCTGCGGACTCTACATTCGCAACAGATAACTTTAAAGCTGGTCGTTTAATTGGTGAGTGGGCTGCAGCATCTTTTGGAGATACTTCAAAAGCAATTATCGCTATGCTTAACCTAAACATCAGCCAACCATCAGTAGATGTATTACGTGACCAAGGCTTCTTAACAGGTTTTGGTATCGATACTAAAGATATTACTAGATGGGGTGATGAAGATGACCCAAGAATAGTTGGTAACGAAGCAACAAATGGTAATGAAGAAGGTGGTAGAAATGCTATGGAAAAACTTCTTCAGAAAAATCCTAACATCAACGTTGTATATACACTAAATGAACCTGCTGCTGCTGGTGCATACGAAGCACTTAAAGCTGCTGGAAAAGATAAAGATGGTATATTAATCGTATCAGTTGATGGTGGATGTCCTGGTGTTGAAGACGTAAGAGATGGAGTAATTGGAGCTACTTCTCAACAGTATCCATTATTAATGGCTTCTTTAGGTATTGAAGCAATTAAAGAATGGGCTGAAAATGGAACTAAACCAGCAAACACTCCTGGTTTAGATTTCTTTGATACTGGTGTTAACTTAATTACTGATAATCCTGCACCTGGTGTGCCTTCTATAGATACTAAAGAAGGTTTAGACAGATGTTGGGGTTAATAAATTAAGTAAGAAATTTTAATTTAGGGCGGATTAATCCGCCCTAGTAAAATAAGATTAAAAAACATGTCTGACATTTCAAAAGATTTAAAAAAACAACCAACATTTTCTGAAGACATTGGTGAAAAAAATCAGGAACATCATTCATTTGAGGTGAAAGACAAATCTATTTTAGAAAAAATACAACATTTTTTGCATGGGAATCCGACAATGGTTCCCGTTTTTATTTTAGTTATTAGTGTAATGGCATTTGGCTTAGTTGCTGGTGATAAATTTTTCTCAGCATTTAATCTTTCATTAATTATTCAGCAGGTTACTATTGTTGGAATACTTGCAGCTGGACAAACCCTAATCATTTTAACAGCAGGTATAGATCTATCCATTGCTGCCATTATGGTTTTATCTTCGGTATTTATGGGCACCATAGCTGTTAATCTTGGTTTTCCAACTCCACTTGCGTTAATTGTTGGATTTATTGGTGGTGCAAGTTGTGGAGCGCTTAATGGATTACTTGTTACAAAAGTTAAACTACCACCTTTTATTGTAACTCTTGGAACATGGAGTATTTTCTTTGCTCTAGTAATTTATTTTTCTGGATCACAATCTATAAGAGCAAGAGATATTGAATCTAATGCACCACTATTACATTTCTTTGGAGAGAGAATAAATATTTATGGAGCTGTATTTACTTATGGCGCCTTTTTAATGATACTTATTTTTGTAGTATTATGGTTTGCGTTAAATAGAACGGCTTGGGGTAGACATGTGTATGCTGTGGGTGATGATAAAGAGGCTGCAGAACTTTCAGGGATTAGAACAGATAGAACTTTAATATCTGTCTATACTTTGGCAGGAGTAATATGCGCTATTGGAGCTTGGGTTTCAATAGGTAGAGTAGGCTCAGTTTCTCCAACAAGTTTCTATGAAGGAAATTTAGATTCAATTACTGCAGTAGTTATTGGGGGAACATCTCTTTTCGGAGGCAGAGGTTCAGTAGTTGGATCCCTTTTTGGAGCACTAATTGTTGGAGTGTTTAGCTCTGGTCTATCAATTGCAGGGTTAGACGTTTTATGGCAAAGATTTGCCTTAGGTTGTTTAATCATTGTTGCTGTAGCGATAGATCAGTGGATAAGGAATATATCAGCATAATATGGAACCTATTCTTCAATCAATAAGTTTATCTAAGCGTTATGGAAGAGTTGTTGCATTGGATAATGCTAATTTAGAATTATATCCAAACGAAGTTCTTGGAGTTATTGGTGATAACGGAGCTGGTAAATCTACTTTGATTAAAGCATTGTGTGGAGCTGTACAACCTGATGAGGGAAAGATACTATTAGATGGTAATGAGGTAAATTTTAATTCTCCAATGGAAGCAAGAAAAGTTGGAATTGAGACAGTTTATCAAAATCTTGCATTGTCACCTGCTTTATCAATTTCAGATAATATGTTTTTAGGTAGAGAGATCAGACAACCAGGAATAATGGGAGATTTGTTTAGATTTATGGATCGTTTTAAAATGCAAAAACTTGCTAGAGAAAAACTTTCAGAGCTTGGTCTTTTGACTATACAAAATATTAACCAACCAGTTGAAACATTGTCCGGAGGCCAAAGACAAGGAGTGGCTGTTGCTCGGGCTACAACTTTTGGAACAAAAGTAATAATAATGGATGAGCCAACTGCAGCCTTAGGTGTTAAGGAAAGCAGAAGAGTTTTAGATTTAATTGGAGAAGTAAGAGCTAAAGGAATACCAATAATACTAATTTCTCATAACATGCCCCATGTTTTCGAAGTTTCAGATAGAATACACATACACCGCCTTGGTAAAAGACTTTGTGTTATCAATCCAAAAGAGTATTCAATGTCAGATGCAGTTGCATTTATGACTGGAGCAAAAGAGCCTCCAAAACAAAATTAATTTTTGAAAAAAATTTAATAAACCTAATGAACATAAAAACACTACAATCAAAATCTATTGAATACCGAAAAACAATTTTAGAAATAATTTATAAATCTGGCGCAGGACATACAGCCGGAAGTCTTTCTTGTATTGATATACTTAATGTATTGTATAATAAAATTTTAAAAGTTGACCCAAGTAATTTTAATTCAAACGATCGTAATCACTACATACAAAGTAAAGGCCATTCTGTGGAAGCATTATATACAATTTTATGTGATAAAGGATTTTATACAAAGGAACAGCTTTTAACTTTAAACAAATTCAATTCCCATTTTATTGGACATCCAACCAGAAAAGTATTTGGAGTAGAGCATAACACAGGAGCTTTAGGACATGGTTTGTCAGTGGCAGTTGGAATGGCAATAGGATTTAAACTAGATACAAAACCTTATAGTGTTTTTACCCTTTTAGGTGATGGAGAGTTAAGTGAAGGCTCTGTGTGGGAGGGATTGATGACTGCTAATAAGTATAACTTAGATAATTTAATTATTATCATTGATAGAAATAGATTACAAATTACTGGAGAGACAGAAAATGTAAATCCTTTGGAGCCACTCAAAGAAAAATTTACATCCTTTGGCTTATCAGTGAAAGAGGTAAATGGTAACTCAGTAGAAGATTTAATAAATGTTTTCAAAGAAGTGCCTTTTGAAAATAAAAAACCAAACGTAATAATAGCAAATACTATTAAAGGCAAAGGGGTAAGTTTTATAGAAAACGAAGTAGTTTGGCATCACAAAGTTCCTGACGATGATCAATATACAAAAGCCATTGATGAACTGAATAAACAAAAAATACAATTAGAAAATGATTGAAAAAGCTAACTTAGAGGTTTTTTCCGAAACTTTACTTGATCTTGCAAGACACGATAAAGATATTGTTGTTGTTACAAGTGACTCCAGGGGTTCAGGTAAACTAACAAACTTTGGAAAAGAACTTCCAGATCAAATTATTGAAGTTGGAATTGCTGAGCAAAACCTAGTAGCAATTTGTGCAGGTTTGTCAGCTGTTGGAAAAAAAGTATTTGGAGTATCCCCTTCTAGTTTTTTAACTGCAAGAGCTTTAGAACAAATTAAAAATGATATCGCTTACTCAAACCATCCAGTTACACTTGTTGGGATCAGCTCTGGTGTCAGTTATGGTCAGCTTGGATCTACACACCACTCTATTCATGATATTGCTGTATTGAGAGCCATTAACAATTTAAATATCGTTATTCCATGTGATAATTTTGAAACAAAAAAAATAATTCAAGCAGCTGTAAATTTTAATGAACCATTATTTGTAAGATTTGGAAAAAAACCAATGTTAAAAATACACAATGATAATCAATCATTTAAAATAGGTAAGGGTATTAGTATCAAAGAAGGTAAAGACCTAGTTTTTATTGCAACGGGTGAGACTGTTCAAAGAGCATATAAGGCAATAGAAATACTTGAAAAAGATAATTTCAAATGCACACTAATTAGCATGCACACCATTAAACCTTTTGATGAGAGTCTTTTTTTAGATTCTATAAAACATACTAGAGGTATTATAACATTAGAAGAACATAGTGAAAGTGGAGGGTTGGGAGAAAGATGTTCAAGTATTTTAGCTCAAAAAAAAATCACAACAAATTTCAAAATTATTGGCTTTCCAGACGAGTATATGATTAATGGTTCACAAAGTGATGTTCTAGATCATTATAATATGGAGCCCAAAAGATTAGCAGAAATTGCAAAGAACCTAATAAGTTAATGTATTTATCACTTGATCAAAGCACTTCATCTACTACAATTTTTTTATACAATAAAAAATTTAAACTTATATCTAAGATTTCTAAATCACATAAACAGATTCAAAAATCCAGAGGTCATGTAGAGCACGATGCCAATGAAATAATGAAAAATATATTTTTTTTAGTAAAAAAAATTTCTAAAAAAATTAAATATGACAAGAATTTATTTTTAAGCATTACTAATCAAAGGGAAACCTTTGTAATATTTGACAAAAAATCAGGCAAACCTCTCCATAATGCAATTGTATGGCAATGTAGAAGGGGTCAAAAAATTTGTGATAAAATAAATAAATCAATAAAAAATAAAAATTTAATAAAAAAAAAGACAGGACTCACACTAGATACATATTTTCCTGCACCGAAATTGATAGAATTGTTAAATTCAAATAAAAAAATTAAAGATAAATTAAAAAATGGCTCGGCTTTATTTGGCACAATTGATACATTTCTTATTTATCAATTAACCAATCAAAAAATATATTCTACCGACTATACAAATGCATCTAGAACTCTTTTATTTGATAATAGCTCACTTGTTTGGAGCACGAATCTTTTAAAATTATTTAAATTAAATTTACATAGCCTCCCAGATGTTAAAGAAAGTTCGTCAATATTTGGATATACAAATTTTAACGGGATATTAAATAAGAACATTCCTATTTCAGGGGTAATAGGAGATTCACAAGCTTCAATTTTCGCAAATCAATGTTTCAGTAAGGGCAATACTAAAGTTACTTTAGGTACAGGCGCCTCAATATTAACAAATATAGGCCAGTCATTTGAACATAATAATAATATTATTACTACACTTTCTTATGTTTATAGAAATAAACCGTCATATTCTTATGAGTGTCTAATTAATTATGCTGGAGCTACTATAAGTTGGCTTAAAAATAATTTAAAAATTATAAGTAATGAGAAAGAGACTGATCAAGTATTTGTTAAGACTAAAAATACTGAAGGTGTAGTTTTCGTTCCAGCTTTTGTTGGTTTAAGTTCTCCTCATTGGAAGCCTAATAGCAAGGCATTAATATATGGATTAACACCTTCTATTAATAAGAATCATATAATAAGAGCAGCTCTTGAGTCTATAGCATTTCAAATTAAAGATTATCTAGATGACTTAGATATTAAAAATAAAATAAAGTATAATGATATTTTTATTGATGGAGGTATAGTTTCTAATACTCCATTTATTCAATTCCTGTCTAATACTTTAAATAAAAAAATATATGTAACTAATTATAAAGATATGTCTTCTTATGGAGCATTAATGATGGGTTTACTAGGTATGAAAATTAAAAAGAATTTTAAAGAAATGACAACACTAAAACAAAAATATTTAGTTTATACTCCATCAAAAAACAATTCAGCAAACAAAAGTTATGAAAATTGGAAACAAGTTTTAAAAAAATTTTATTTTTAAAATCTATAAAAATTTATAAAGTGATTTCTGTGCAATTTTTAACGCAGTCATTGCATCATGATTAGCTTGAGCTTCTTCAAGTGCTTTCATATCTAAATCATTCAAAGCCTTATCTATTGATTTTAAGAAGTCGATTGCTTGATTTGCCATCTGTACACTATCTTCTCTAAATGGAAACTGATCAAGTTGCCAAACACCTTCCCAATTATTCTTTTTTAAAACATAAAAAAATTCAAATATTTCTATAGGATGTAAGCTACCAGCAATTAGATCATCATCCCAAGATCTATAATTGTCATTAACATCCATTCCAAATAAGCGACCATAATCTATAGCTAGTTGAGCAGAGTCAGCAGCTGACTCACCACCATAAATAGCATGTCCAAAATCAAGTAATATACCAATATTTGGAAGCCCAATTTTTTCTATACCCAGTAAAGTTCTTGAAACCGAGTCATAGCTCATTTTAACCCTTGGCTCGCGCGGCTTATATTCGATTACAAATTTAAGATCTGGATTTTCGCTTGCTAGTCTTGCAACTCCATCCATTGAATTTTTCCATAATGTTCTGTGATCTACTTGAAAAGGATAATCCCAACCATCTTGACCTGGCCATAACTTAACATAAGCAGCATTAAAAAATCGCACAGCATCACACGCTTCTGTAATAAGTTCATGAGCTCTATTACGAATGCCAGAGTCAGGATTTGTAAACGCACCTTTTCTAAATTCTTTAGTATAGATCTCTGGAGTAATTCCAATAACTTCTAAATTAACTTTATCTAGCTCATCCTTAATTTCTTGATTTGTAAATGAGCCTCCAAAATAAGGATAATTTATATCTACAACTGAGAGATCCTTAACCTGACCTGCTAATTTAATAGCATCAAGCACACTACGGGGCTCACCGTAACCCTCGGTATTATATCTATCAACATATGTAGCAAAATGCCAAATTCCTGCACCAAATTTTTGACTCATATAAGATGTTACCATAATCTGAAAATCAATAAAATCAAAACGATAATTTTCTCTCTCTAATACATACCCCATTTCTCATAACAGGTATCTAAAAACTACAATTTGACGCAATAGATGCTTATATCAATAATTTTTTTAGGATGTTTCAAATTTGATCTTGATTTGAAATCTTGCCCATATTAACGTCCACCATCTAATAATTATTAGGAGGATATAATATGAAAAAACTTCTTATGACAGTTGTAGCAATCGTATTTGCTACAAGTGCAGCCTTCGCTGAAAGATACGTTATGGTAACGCACGGTGAAGGTAAAGATCCTTTCTGGCCAGTAGTGCAAAAGGGTGGTGAAGATGCAGCTAGAGCAATCGGTGCTGATTTTGAATACATCTACAACCCTTCAGCTGATATGGCAGATATGGCAAGTTCAATTCAAGCTGCTGCTGCAACTCAGCCAGATGGTATGGTAATTTCATTACCTGATCCAGATGCGTTAGGCCCAGCAATTAAAGCTGCTGTTGCTGCTGGTGTACCAGTTGTAACAATGAACTCAGGTCTTGAAAACTCAGCTGCTTTAGGTGCTTTAATGCACGTTGGTCAGCCTGAGTATCTTGCTGGTCAAAAAGCAGGTGCAAGAGCTGCTTCAGAAGGAGCTACTAAAGCACTATGTATGATCCAAGAAGCTTACAACACTGCACTTGTTGACAGATGTGAAGGTTATGGAGAAGCTGTTCCAATGGAATTTACAGACACTACTTCTGACCCAGCAACTATTGTAACTCGTGCAACTGCTGCTTTACAAGCTAACCCAGACGTTGATGCAGTTCTATCAGTAGGACCGCACGTTTGTGAAGGTGTTGCAAAAGCAATGGATGATCTTGGTATGAGTGGTATTCACCACGCATGTTTCGATTTAAGCCCAGGAGTTATGGACTTAATTGGAGCTGGTAAAGTTTCATTTACTATTGACCAACAACAAAGACTACAAGGCTATATGCCAATTATAGTTCTACACTTATACAACAACAGTGCAGGATTATTACCAGGTGCAAATATTCCATCTGGACCAGGATTTGTTGATAAGTCTAATGCTGCTTCAGTTTCAGCATTAGCTGGTATTGATAGATAATAATTAATCTTTAAGCCGCCTTCGGGCGGCTTTTTTTACAATTTTATGAATTCAAACGCACAACCTCAAAGACAAGAATCAGATAGGTTAAAACCTAAAAGATGGTACTCAGCATTTTTTGCAAGACCAGAAGTTGGACCTTTGGGTGTTATGCTTTTACTTTTTGCAATGCTAGGTTACTTCTCAATTCCACAAGGAGAATTTTCATTAAATCCATTTGCTGGTGAAGGTTTTAACGCACTTGGAATTAGGAATAACTTCAGGGTTATTTCACAATTGGGTATAGTTGCACTTGGAGCAGGTATGCTCATCATAGCAGGTGAATTTGATCTTAGTGTCGGTTCCATGATTGGTTTTGCTGGAGGAGCAATGGCAATGATACTTAAATGGGGATTTGCTGTTGTTATACCTTACATTTCATTTGAAGGTGGTTTTCATTTTGAAGGCATAAAGTTATTTGAAATAACAAATGTCTCTCCCTTAACAGCACTTTTAATAACTTTAGTGATGACCCTTTCTTTTGGTTGGTTTCAGGGATACATAATTGTTAAAAGTGGAATAGCTTCATTTATTGTTACCTTAGGGGGTCTATTTTTCCTGAGAGGTTTAACAGAAGTTACATATCGAGCTTTTAATAAAAAACCTGATCAGACAGCTGGATCTACTACAGTGACTGATCTTCCCGATATAAAAAATATTATTAATGTTCCAGGTCATGGAGAGATGGAACGTGATGCTGCAAAAGCGTTGTCAAATGAAGAACTATTAGAAATCTTAAAAACAGCTCCTGACAAAACAATTAATAAACTTACAGAACAATTAACTTACATTAATGAAAAAGTTGCAGTTACTAAAACACTTTTACAAAAACAAAAGATGGTAGATACAATGCAAAATACTTTAGACAACGCTATAAAATCTGGAAACGAAACGATGGTTGAAGCAATTCAGAAAAAAATTGATGCAGGCATTCAGGTTCCAGAAGTAGCTGCTAAAGCAGTAACAGATTTAGATTTGGCTAGAGCATATATAGATTCTTTCATTACCGCAAGACCAGTAGCAAATTTCTTTGGCGGGGATATTATGGAACCTTTCTTTGATTGGTTATACTTTACCGCCGATTGGAATGTAAATATGTTCGGTAATAAGTTTGCTCCTGGTCTTTATTCTTGTGTAATGATTTGGGTATTACTAGCAATCATATGTTATTTTGTATTAAGTAAAACTCAGGTGGGTAACTGGATTTATTCTACAGGTGGTAACCTATCTGCTGCACAAGCAAATGGTGTCCCAACTAATAAAGTTAAAATAGGGCTATTTATGTTTACTGCTTTTTGTGCAACAATGTTTGCAGCGTGTCAGGTATTTGAAGTAAACACAGCTGATACAGCTAAGGGAAATCTTAAAGAATTAGAAGCTATTGCGGCCGCAGTTATTGGTGGAGTTGTTTTAACTGGTGGGTTCGGAACTATTTTAGGAATCATGCTGGGTGCTGTTATATTTGGAATTGCAAAGGAAGCTTTCTTTTATATACCTGGTGTTGATGGGTCATTTTATAGAGTATTCTTGGGTGCAGTATTAGTTGTTGCAGCATTGACCAATGAAAACATAAGAAAAAGAATAATGGGAAGTATTTAATGGATAAAAAGCCTTTAATTGAAATCAAAGATCTAGTTAAAAAATTTGGAAGTTTTACTGCTCTAAATGGAGTATCTCTAGATGTATACCCAGGAGAAGTTCATGCTTTACTTGGTGATAATGGTGCCGGTAAGTCAACATTAATTAAAGTCTTATCTGGAGTCCATCCTGCCACTAATGGTGAAATAAAGGTTGATGGTGATATAGTAAAATTTGCATCACCAAGACAAGCATCAGATGCTGGTATTGGTACGGTTTATCAGGATCTTGCTTTAAATAATTTAACATCTGTTACATTAAATTTTTTCTTAGGTAGAGAATTAAAAAAAGGCCCTGGCCCCTTTGGTCTTATGCAAATGGATGACATGCACAAGATAACAATTGAGGAAATGTCTAAGATTGGAATTAACATTGCTGATCCAAATCAAAAGGTTGGAACGATGTCTGGCGGCCAAAGGCAAACTTTAGCTATTGCAAGGGCAATTTATTTTGGAGCAAAAATATTAATTCTTGATGAACCAACTTCAGCTCTTGGTCAAAAACAACAAATGGAAGTTTTGAAAACAATTAAAAAAGTTCAACGACTAGGTAATATTGCAATTATTCTAATTACACATAACGAAATTCATGCACGACTTATTGCAGACCGTTATACCTTTTTAAGTTTGGGTGAGGTTATTGGAAACGGCCTTGCAAGTGAGCTTGGCGGAGAAGATGTAAAAAGATTAATGGCAGGTGGAGCAGAAATAGGCGACCTTGCAAAAGAGTTAGATCTTAAATAGATCATATTATTTGACTATACTTATATTTTTTGATTAATTAATGGAATGTTATTGGCCAATAATGATGATTATAACAAACAAGACATTCTAAATGAGCTTCTAAAAGGTAGTGGTGTTGTAGTAATTAAAGATGTTTATAGTTCTAAAGATATTGAAATAACAAGGAATATTATTAATGAATTTGCTTCTAATCAAGAGCAAAAAGAATCTCACTTTAATGCAGAAGCAGAAGCCTCAGGAAAAATTCACTTACAACAAAGAGTGTGGAATCTTTTTGGTAAAGGGGCAATTTTTGGAAAACTAATTTCGCATGATGTAATATTTGATTTAATGTCTTCTTTTTTAGGTACAGAATTTACATGCGGTTCTTATTGCGCAAGTAGATTGATGCCAGGGGCTCCCGGTCAAGAATTACATATAGATTATCCTTACTGGGATTATTATAAAAAAGATACATTTCCAATGGGATTGAATAGTTCTTTTCCTCAAAATTGTCAGGCTACAATTCCTCTAGATGTTTGTTCTGAATTGTCAGGTGCCACAGCCTATGTTCCAGGATCTCAAAAGAAACTTCATTATCCTAATGATAAAGATGATTTTTCTAAACAAAAACAAATGACAGCAAATCCAGGTGATTTAGTTTTATTCAATGGTAACTGTTGGCATGGTGCATCACCAAATAATTCTGATCATCAAAGAGCTGTATTGCTAATAGAATTTCTTCCAAAGTATATAAAGCCGGTAGAGGATCTTGTAACTTATCTTGATGATGAATTTAAAAAAAATTGTCCTAATAGAGTTAAACAACTTTTAGGATTAAATTATAAATATCCTAAAATAATGGATGTAAGTAAAACTGTAAATGATATTGGATTAGGCTATAAAGCCAAATAAATTTCTATGAAAAATATTGGTGTAATTGGATGTGGTAATATTCTTGAAACTTATCTGCGATCACAAGAATATTTTAATAATATCAATTTTGTTTCTTGTTCAGATATTAATATGGACTTAGCAAAAAAGACTGCGTCAGAAAATAATATAAAAGCACAAACAGTTGAAGAATTATTAAGTGATAATTCAATAGATGTAGTTTTAAACATTACAATTCCACAAGCACATTTTGAAGTTTCTAAAAAAATATTAGAAGCAGGAAAACATGTTTACTCAGAAAAACCTATGAGTGTTAAATACGATCAAGCAAAAGAACTGCTTCAAATTTCTAAGAATAATAATTTATATTTTGGAAATGCTCCAGATACTTTTCTTGGAGGTGGCGGTCAACTATCTAGAGAGATTATTGATTCAAAAGAATTAGGAGAAATACTCACTGGTAATTTTATATTTGCATTTCCAGGTGTCCAAGATTTTCACCCAAATCCTGAATCTTGGTTTCAAGATGGTGGTGGACCAGTCATTGACATGGGACCATATTTTTTTACGACTCTTGTTAATTTACTCGGTCCTGCAAAGAATATTAGAAGTAGAGGTGTTAAGTTTTCTGATAAAAGAGAATATAAAGCTGGGCCAAAAATTGGAAAATTTTTTGATGTTGATATACCAACTTCTTACATGTTCAGTTTGGAATTTCATAATAATTCAATTATCCAAGGCTTTATTTCCTTTGATGTATTAAATCATAAAAGAAACCATGTAGAGTTGTACGGTACAAAAGGCTCAATTATCGTACCTGATCCTAATATGTTTGGTGGACCAGTTGTAACTTCAATGGAGTTAGGTTCTGAGTGGATTGAGCATAGTGTAGAAAATAAACCTCTAGGTAAAACTAATATACTAAACAAAACAGTTAGAAGTAATGAAGCGCCGAAACAATCTAATTATAGAGGAATTGGTTTGTCTGAAATGGTAAATGCTATTGAAAATAATATTGAGCAACGATGCAATGGTGAACTTGCTCTTCATGTTCTTGATATTATTGAAAGTGCAATGATAGCTGCAGAAAATTCAACAGAAGTTAATATGCGATCAACATGTAAAAAACCCACTCCATTGAAAGATGAAGAAATTCAAAAACTATTAAAATAGTTAGCTGGTTTATTACCAGTTACCAGTATTTTCCATAGACTTCCATGGTTCTTGTTCAGGAAGTGACTCTCCTTCTTGCAGGATTTCAATTGAAATACCATCTGGAGATCTTACAAATGCCATATGGCCGTCTCTTGGGGGTCTATTGATCGTAACACCGTTTTGCATTAACTTATCACATATCTCATAAATATTTTTTACACTATAAGCAAGATGTCCAAAGTTTCTGCCACTTGTATATTCCTCAGGATCCCAATTATAAGTAAGCTCTAATAAACCTGTTTTTTCATCACTATTCTCAGCTGCCAAAAAAATTAAAGTAAATCTTCCTTTTTCACTCTCTCTTCTTCTTACTTCTTTTAATCCCAAAAGATTACAATAAAAGTTTAGAGATTTCTCTATATTTTCTACTCTAACCATTGTGTGTAAATATTTCATATTATATGTATTTATATTTAATTTATAATTAGACTACAATTAAAATAAATTAAATCTTAAGGGAGAAGAAATGCACGATTATTTTAAAAATATACCTGAAATACAATTCGAAGGTGAAAATAGTGACAATCCATTAGCTTTTAAATTTTATGATGAAAATAAAACTATTTTAGGAAAATCGATGAAAGAGCATTTCCGCTTTGCTACATGTTATTGGCACACTTTTACATGGCCCGGATTAGACCCTTTCGGTGGACAAACATTTGAAAGACCATGGATGAACAATGGTGATCCAATAAAAATGGCAGAACAAAAACTTAATTGTGCATTTGATTTTTTTACTAAGATAAAGACTCCATTTTTTTGTTTTCATGACAGAGATATTGCACCTGAGGGATCAAATTATAGAGAAACGCAAAAAAATTTTATGCATATTATTGATTTAATGGAAAATAAAATTGAAGAAACGGGTATGAAATTATTATGGGGTACTGCAAATGCCTTCTCTCATAAAAGATATATGAGTGGTGCATCAACAAATCCTGACCCAGAGGTCTTTGCATACAAAGCAGCTCAAGTAAAAGACTGCATGGATGCAACACTAAGACTTGGCGGACAAAATTATGTTTTGTGGGGCGGTAGAGAAGGTTATGAAACTATACTGAACACTGATATGACCAAAGAAATGGATAATTTAAAGAGATTTTTAGAACTAGTTGTCAATTACAAACACAAAATTGGTTTCAAAGGTCAAATACTAATTGAGCCCAAACCACATGAGCCAACAAAGCATCAATATGATTTTGATTCTGCCGCTTGTCTTGCCTTTATAAGAAAAGCAGGACTTGAAGGTGAGATAAAACTTAACATTGAGGCAAACCATGCAACTTTGTCTGGACATAATTATGAGCATGAGATCGCTTACGCTATTGCAAATGATGCATTGGGAAGTCTCGACGTAAATAGAGGAGATACATTAATTGGATGGGATACAGATCAGTTTCCGAACAATCCAGCTGATTTACTAATGGCTTTTTATTATATTTTTACTAATGGAGGGCTTGGAAGTGGAGGCCTGAATTTTGATGCAAAAATTAGAAGACAATCAATAGACCCAGAAGATTTATTTTATGCTCACATTGGAGGTATGGATGTCTGCGCTAAAACTCTAATTGCTGTTGAGAAATTAATAGAAGATAATGTTATTCCTAAATTTATTAAAGATCGTTATTCTGATTGGGATGGTGAATTAGGTAAGTTTATACACGATAAAGATGCAACTTTAGACTTAATTCATCAAAAAGTTATTGATAATAATATTGATCCAAAAACTCGATCTGGAAGACAAGAATATTTAGAAAATATTATAAATAAATATTTATAGTTCTTACTTAATAACTTAGATATTATAGGGTAATAGTATAAGTAACGTGAAGTATTTTGAATTAGATACACAATCTCAGTTTGAAGAAAAAAACCTATGCCTTGCAATAGGTAATTTTGATGGTTTTCATAAAGGTCATATCGCTATTCTTAATTTACTAAAAAAAATAGCTAATGAAAAAAATCAATCTACTGCAATAATGAGTTTTAATCCTCATCCCAGAGAATTTTTTCAGAGTAAAATTGAAAATTTTAATATCTATACAAAATCAGATAAAATTAATTTTTTAAAAAAATTTGATGTTGATGCTTATATTGAATTTAAATTTGATAAAAATCTTTCTGAATTATCTGCGAGCCAATTTGTAGAAAATATTTTAATTGATAAGCTAGATATTAAAAATGTAGTAGTAGGAAAAGATTTTAAATTTGGTAAAGACAGATTGGGTAATTTTAAAATTTTGGATCACTATTCGAAAGAAAATAATTTTAATGTTCATCTTGTTGAGTCAATAATGCCCTCTGATAGTTCTGACAAATTCTCTTCCTCAATAATACGAGAAAATATAAAAAATGGTGAAATGAAAAAAGCCAATTTTGCATTAGGACGCCATTGGCATATGACTGGATTAATTGTTGAGGGTGATAAAAGGGCAAGAAAAATTAATTTTCCAACAGCTAATGTTTTACCAGGTAACCATATTATTCCAAGAAAGGGAGTGTATTGTATTGAGGCATATCTCAAAAATCAAAAATATTTAGGCATCTCTAATTTTGGTGAAAGACCGACAGTAGATGGATCTAAACTTCTTTTAGAAACTCATATTTTCAATTTTAATGAAGAAATATACGGTAATGAATTGACTGTTCGATTCCTTACATTTATTAGACCTGAACAAAAATTCGCTAATTTTGATGAATTAGCTAAACAGATTAAAAAAGATATAGAAACAGCAAAAAAATATCACAATATCTAATGGAATATAAAGATACAATTTTTTTACCAAAAACCTCATTTGAAATGAGAGCTAATCTTCCTCAAAAAGAACCAAAGATTTTAGAAGCATGGGATAAAGAACAAATATTTAAAAAATTAAGAGAGAAATCAAAAGGTAGAGAGAAATTTGTACTCCATGACGGTCCTCCTTATGCAAATGGACATATTCATATGGGTACCGCTCTGAATAAAATTTTAAAAGATGTCATTGTTAGGACTCAGCAAATGGCTGGAAAAGACTCTATTTATGTTCCAGGTTGGGATTGCCATGGACTTCCAATAGAATGGAAAATTGAAGAAGAGTATAGAAAAAAGGGTAAAAATAAAGATGACGTTCCTACAGTACAATTTAGGAATGAATGCAGAGAATTTGCTGAAAAATGGATAGAAATTCAAAAGAGAGAATTTCGACGTTTGGGTGTTGAAGGTGATTGGGAAAACCCTTATCTTACAATGTCCAATCAGGCAGAGGCACAAATTGTTAGAGAATTAGGAAAGTTTTTAATTGATGAAAGTCTTTATAAAGGAGCTAAACCTGTACTTTGGTCTGTAGTTGAAAAAACAGCTTTAGCTGATGCAGAAGTAGAATATGAAGATCATACCTCTAATACAATATATGTTAAATTTTTAATTTCAAATTCAGATGACAAAGATTTAGTAGGCACAAATATAGTTATTTGGACAACTACTCCATGGACTATACCAGGTAATAGAGCATTAGCTTACGGAAATGATTTAGAATATTGTATTATTAAAGTCGATGAAGTTGAAGTTTCAAGCTTAGCAACAGTTGGTGATAAATTAATTTTTGCTAAAGACTTATTAGACAATGTTACAAATGAAATTGGTATTTCAAAATATTCAATAGTAAAAAAATTTAAGGGTTCAAATCTTGCAAACTGTGAATGCAATCACCCTTTCAAAGATTTAGGTTATAATTTTATTGTTAAACCTTTTCATGGGGAATTTGTTAATTTAGAACAAGGAACTGGCATAGTACATATTGCACCAGGACACGGAGATGATGACTATGTTCTTGGAATTAAAAATAACGTTGATATTATTCAAACTGTAGAAGATGATGGTAAATATAATCATCATGCAGTTGGTTTTGAAGGTGAGCATGTGTATAAAGTTGATCAAAAAATTGCTGATAAATTAAAAGAGTTTTCAAAACTTTTATTTCAAGGAACATTAAGACATAGCTACCCACACTCATGGAGATCAAAAGCACCATTAATTTATAGAAATACTCCTCAATGGTTTATTTCAATGGAAAAAAAAGGTTTAAGAAAAATAGCCTTGAAATCTATAGATGAGACTGTATTCTACCCTCCTCAAGGTCAAACTAGGCTAAGGTCTATGATTGAAACCAGACCAGATTGGTGTGTATCTAGGCAAAGAGTTTGGGGTGTCCCTCTTCCTTTATTTATAAATAGAAAAACAGGGCAACCACTGAGAGATGAAAAAATTATTAATAGAATTGCAGACATCTATGAAAAAGAAGGGAGCAATACTTGGTTTACGGAGGATCCTCAAAGGTTTCTAGGAGAAGAATATTACGCAGATGATTTTGAGCAAATTAAAGATGTTGTTGAAGTATGGTTTGATAGCGGATCTACACATGCTTTCTGTTTAGAGCAACGATCTGATTTAAAATGGCCAGCATCAATGTATTTAGAGGGAAGTGATCAACATAGAGGTTGGTTTCACTCATCTTTACTAGAATCTTCTGGAACTAGAGGCAGAGCTCCATATGAAAGTGTTTTAACACATGGATTTGTAGTTGATGGAAAAGGAAGAAAAATGTCAAAATCACTCGGTAATGTTATATCACCTGATGATATTCTTAAACAATATGGCGTAGATATATTAAGGTTATGGGTAGTAGCGTCGGACTATTATGACGATTTAAAACTTGATAAAGGTATTCTGCAATCTCAGGCTGAATCATACAGACGAATCAGAAATACATTTAGATTTTTAATAGGTAATCTAAATGACTTTAACAAAGATGAGATTATTAATGAAAAAGATTTCCCAGAACTTGAGAAATATCTTCTTCATCGTTTATGGGAAGTTGATCAGATAGTTAAAAAATGTGTAATTAGTTTTAACTTTCATTTAATGTTTACAACATTACTTAATTTTTGTTCAAATGATCTTTCAGCATTTTATTTTGATATAAGAAAAGATGTTATCTACTGCGATAATTTACGTTCTCAAACTAGACGTTCATCAAGAACACTATTAAACATAATATTTAATTATCTAGTAAGATGGTTTGCTCCTTCTATTTCTTTTACAACTGAAGAGGCATGGAAAGCTATGGGTAATAATACAAGTATACACTTAGAAGATTTTTTAAGTTGCAAAAAAATGTATGCAAATAAAGATCTTAATGAAAAATGGTCAATTGTTAAAAATATTCGAAAAGTTGCTACAGGTGCTATTGAAAAAGTAAGGGAAGATAAAATTATAAGATCCAGTCTTGAAGCTCATTTAGATATTTATGTTAGTGAGGACATATTTGCAAAAATTCAAGATGTATCATTCAATGAAATTGCAATCACATCATCTTATAAATTAAATATTTTTAATGAAAACTCTTCAGGATTCGAGCTTGAAGATGTGCCAAATACAAAAGTAAAAGCATCAAAAGTAAATGGAAATAAATGTCAAAGATGCTGGAAATATGAAGATGAATTAGTTAATGAAGAAATTTGTAAAAGATGCCACGATGCAATAAATTAATTAAGTGATAAAAATAATAATATTTTTTTTATTTATTTTTTTAGATTTATTATCTAAATTTTATATTAAAAATAATTTATCAATAAACCAATCACTAGAATTAAATAGCTTTTTTAATCTTGTTTATGTCCAGAACTACGGTGTTTCATTTGGTATGTTATCGGGCACAGTTTCTCATTGGCACTTAATCACCATCGCATTACTAATTGTTTTTCTAATCATTTATTTAATGATTATTTCAAAAAAAAAATTAGAAAAAATTGCTTATTTTATAATTATAATTGGTGCAGTTTCAAACATATTAGACAGAATAATAAATACTTTTGTTGTAGATTTCATATCAATTCACTATAATAATTTTTATTGGCCTGCTTTTAACTTAGCAGATATCTATATTACTATTGGCATTATCATGCTAATAATAAGTTTTTTTAGGGCCTCAAAATAAAATAAATGAATAAAATATTCTTAATAACTATTATTTTAAATTTATTTTTATTATCTTGTAATACAGTCAGGGATAGTGCTGGGGTTAATAGAAAGGTAATAGATGAATATACAGTAATTGAAAATCCACCATTAGTTATACCTCCAAATTTCAATCTTCTTCCACCAGAACAAATGGAGTCTAAAGATATTGATGACACTGAGAGTGAATTAGCTAAAGAAATACTATTTGGTTTAGACGACAATAATAATCAATTAAACTCGAATAGTTCATTAATTAGTGAAATTTTAAAAGCGACAGATGCTGATAAAGTTGATGAAAATATTAGATCAACAATTAATCAAGAATTTGCTGGAGAAAAATCAACTTTAGAAGATGAGACTACTTTTGAGAATGAAGAAGAGTTAAATCAAGCTATTGAAGCAACTACAAAAAATAAAAGCAGTGATAAAAAACAAAAAAAGAAAAAAAGGTTTTTCTTCTTTTAATTTTATAAATGGAAATAAAATACTTTAATTCAAATTTTGACAAAATCACTCAAAATAAAGATATTGATCAAAGTATTACAAATATAATAGAAAAACTTCCTTCTCTCAAAATTATCTCAGATAAAAATTTATTAGAAGAAACCATCAAAATTTCAAATCAATTTAAAGAGAAAAAGGAAAAAATAATTATTTTTGGAACTGGAGGTTCAAATTTAGGAGCAAGAGCTCTAAACAATGTTATTTCAGATAATGAAATAACTTTAGAATTTTATGACAATGTTGATCCTATAAATTTTGAAAAAAATTTTCAAAATATAAATTTTGAATTAACCGGCTTCCTAGTTATTTCAAAATCTGGAACTACACCTGAAACATTATCCCAATTTTCATGTCTCTATCAAAAAGCAATAGAAGCTAATAAAGTTGAAGTATTTTTTTCAAATACTTTAATAATAACTGAATTAAAAGAATCACCTCTTTTTAAAATTGCGAAAGAAAATAATTGTTTACTATTAGAGCATCATAAAGATATTGGAGGTAGATATTCAATATTTACAAATGTCGGAATTGTGCCTGCAATCATTTCTGGGTTAAATATAGATGCTCTTTTTAGTGGAGCATCTGAAGTAATTAATAATATTGATAATTACAAACCTTATGATCTTGGAAGATATTTAACCCAAAAAGAAAATGCAGAATTTACTAATAATGTTTTAATGACATATTCAGATTCACTTTATTTTTTTGGAAAATGGTATCTACAACTTTGGGCAGAAAGTATTGGAAAAAATAATAAAGGTATTACAGCAATTCATTCAGTAGGGACCACTGATCAGCATAGTCAATTACAATTGTATTTAGATGGACCTAAAGATAAATATTTCACCTTTATCACTACAGATCATTCAAATAAGGGAATCAAAATTAATAATGATTTGTTTGAAGGTACCGATATTGACTATTTTAAAGATAAAACAATGGGAGATTTGATGGAAGCTGAACAGCGAGCAACGATTGAAACTTTTAAATTAAATAATTTTAGTTTTAGAGAAATACATATTCCTAAAATAGATGAACAAAACTTAGGTAAATTATTATCATTTAGCATAATAGAAACAATTGCTTCCTGTATTTATTTAGATGTTGATCCTTTTGACCAACCTGCTGTTGAACAAGGTAAAAAACTAACGAAAACCTATTTAAAATAATTTAAAAAAATAAATTATTGTTTTACCGTAAGTCTTTTTTTGAAGCAGATTATAATTTTCAGGAATTACAATATTATCTTTCACACTCGTCTCCAAACCAATAATAGAAGTATTTTTAATATTATTTGATAAATTTTCTAAAAGCTTTGTTAAATTATACTTTGTATATGGTGGATCAATATAAACAACTGAAATATTTTTAAATTCTATTTCTAATTTAGAATCAATAAGGTCTTCTTCATAAATTTTAAATTGATTATTGTTACAAATACTTAAACAATTTTTTCTTAAAATTTTAAGAACTTCAATATTATTCTCAAAAAAAACTACTTCACTCATGCCTCTGGAAATTGCTTCTAAACCCATTGTGCCAATACCTGCAAAAAGATCTAAAAAAATTTTATTTTTATATAATTCGATAGAATTTTTGACTGCATAACTTTCAATAATTGAAAAAAAAGCTTCTCTTTTTAGAGAAGAAGTTGGTCTTACAAAATCATTAATGCTAGCTAATTTTTTTTGCTTAAACTTTCCTCCAGTAATCCGTATCATTTGCTAATTGAATTTAATTTTTGAAATTGCCCCTCTTTAAGCCTACCGAGCTTGTAAGGACCATATCCAATTCTTATTAATTTAACTATATTCCATGAAAAATAATTACAAATATTTCTAATTTCTCTATTTTTTCCTTCTCTAAGTTTAAAAATTAACCAGCTATGATTTTTTAATTTTTTTTCAAAGGCAACATTAATTCTTTTATAACTTATTTCTTTAATTGTAATGCCTTTATTTATTTTTTGTAAATCAGTATTTTGTATATTGCTATTTATACAAACTCTATAGATCCTCTCCATGTTTGAAGATGGATGTTCTAAATATCTTGAATAATCACCATTATTAGTTAGTAAGATCAACCCTTCACTCATATAATCCAATCTTCCAACACTTATCAATTGGCCTATATTTTTTGGCAATAAATCAAAAATTTTTTTTCTACCTAAATTATCTTTTGTACTACAAATATATTTAATTGGTTTGTATAACTTCCATACTTCAACTTTATTTATTTGTTTAACAATTTTATTATTAACTTTAATAATATCCAAATCACTTACTTTATGACTTGGATGAAGACATAATTGATCATTAATTTTAATTTTTTTTTCAACAATTAATTTTTCTGCATCTCTTCGTGAACAAATTCCAGCACTTGATAGATATTTTGAAATTCTAATATTCACTTTGCTTCATTAATAAAATTTTTTATTATTTTTATATCATATTTTGTAATTAAAAATTCAGGATGCCATTGCAAGCCAATACACCATTTGTGTTTTTTGTGCTCTATTCCTTCAATAACACCATCATTGGCAGCACACGAAACATTTAAGTCTATACCAATTTTTTTTACTGACTGATGATGTGCACTATTAACTTTAATTTTTTGAGTACCACATATTTTATGTAGTTGAGTATTTTTTGAAATATTAACACTGTGACTAGTTTGATTTCTTGGATTTAATTGTTCATGGTTTATCGGATCTCTTTTTAAATCTTGTATTAATGTTCCGCCACATGCAACATTAATAAGTTGTGCACCACCACAAATTCCTAATATAGGTTTGTTATATTTAAAAAAATTATTGAAAATATTTATTTCAAAATTCGTTCTCTTACTTTTAATATTTTTAGATCGGGTGTTACTTGTTTTATATAATTTGGGATTTATATCAAAATCTCCTCCAGTAATAATTAAACCATCAATTAAATGGCAAAAATCATGAATATATTTTTTTTCATGTAATAGAGGAAATGGAATAGCATTATATTTAGTCAGTGAAGTTAAGTAATTTTCCCTCAATGCATACCAGGGAAATTTTGAATATGTTGCCTTTTTTTCACTATCAAGAGTTATTCCAATAATTGGTTTTTTCATTGTAATTCAACTATAATGTACATAATAAGTATGATCCAGAATGAACGTTGATTATTTTATGCAACAAGCAATAATAGAGGCAAAAAAAGCTTTTCATCTAAAAGAATTTCCTGTTGGTGGAGTACTTGTTGATAATATATCTAATAAAATTGTAGCCAGAAGTCATAATACAGTAAATAAAGATAATAATGCGACAAAACATTGTGAATTAAATTTAATCAACGATACTTGTGATAAGTTTAAAATTAAGTACTTAGACAATATGACCCTATTTGTTACTTTAGAGCCATGCACAATGTGCGCCAGCGCTATAAGTGAAGTTCACGTTAAAAATATCTATTTTGGTGCATATGATGAAAAAAATGGGGGAATCGAAAAACTCAGGATAGCCTTTCAAAGAAAAAACATTTTCATACCTAATGTTTATGGAGGTATTATGGAACAAGAATGCAGTAACTTATTGAAAAATTTTTTCATAAATAAAAATGACTAAAAGAATAAATATACCTGAATTTGGCGTCTCTGAATTTAATCAATCATTTAAGGAATTAATAGAGTCAAATTTTAATTATGTAAGAATTAAGGGAGAAATATCTGAGATTAAAACAGCTACAAGAGGTCAAATTTATTTAACACTAAAAGATGAGGACTCAATCTTAAGTGGTGTTATTTGGAATCAAAAAACAAAATATTTAAATATACAGCCTGAAGAAGGATTAGAAATTATAGCAACAGGAAGAATAACTACTTGGTCACGATATAAAACTACATATCAAATTGATATTGATAAAATTGAAATTGCTGGTCAGGGTGCTCTTTTAAAAATAATTGAGGAAAGAAAAAAAAGACTTGAAAAAAAAGGATATTTTGATGAAAAAAGTAAACACAAATTACCATCTTTTCCCGATCGTATAGGAATAATTACATCTCCAACTGGCTCTGTAGTTCATGATATAATTAATAGAGTGAAAGATAGGTTTCCAATGCCTTTAGATGTATGGCCAGTTTCTGTACAAGGTGTTGACGCTGCGGATAGTATTATAAATGCAATTCAAGGTTTTAATATGATGAACTTAGATAAACCAGATGTCATAATTATCGCTAGAGGAGGAGGTAGTACTGAAGATTTAATGGTATTTAATGATGAAAATTTAGCAAAATGTGTTTTTGAATCTAAAATACCAATTATTTCAGCTATAGGTCATGAAACAGATACGACTATTATAGATTTAGTAGCCGATGTTAGAGCATCTACACCAACGGCAGCTGCTGAAAAAGCAACTCCAGTAAAATTAGAATTAATTGAAAAAATAAAAAATTTACAAAGAAGATTACAATCAAGTATTAATTCAAAAATTCAATCTAAGAAAGAGAATTATGAATATTTAAATAAGTTTCTTAAATCGCCAAGTACAATAGTAAATAATTTTAAAGATAAGCTTTTAGATAATTTTAAAAATTTAACTTTATCAATAGAAAACAAATATAGAATAACAAAATTAAGTGTCATTAATTTAGGAACGTCTATCAACTCACCAGAATCAACAATTAATCTTAAACAAATCAAAATAATTAATCTATCTAAAAATTTAAATTTACATTTAGATAATAATTACAAGGATAAACTTGAAAAGTACAAATCTAACATAAGGCTATTAAATTCAAATTCCATTTCTTCAAACCTTAAAAAGGGCTACGCTATTTTGATGAATAAAAATAAAATTGTTAAATCTGCAAAAAAAATTGCTAATAATGATAAACTTTCTGTTAAACTTGTTGATGGTACAATTAATGTTAAAGTAAAAAAAATTAACTAAATCTTTTATGTTGCCAGAACCATTGGCCTGGTTCTGACTTTATCCAATCTTCTATTATCTTATGAATTTTTTCCATCATCTGTATGTCATTTATCTCTAAATTATTATGATAAAAGGGTTCTAGAAATGTTAATTCAATATTGCCATTATCAATTCTTCTATTTTGTACTGGTATAATTGGTAATTTATACCTTCTAGCAATTTTTAAAAAACCAGTTTGCGTTTTAACTTTTTTATTAAAAAATAAAACCTTTTCTCCTGAACTGTCCTTTTGATCAATTAATAATACAATTGAAAAAGAATTGTTTATAGCATCTACAATATCTTTTGCGCCCCTTTTGCCTTTGGGTGTATAAAAACTTTTTTGAGATACAAGCGAATTTTTTCTAATATTGAGTATTAACTTATCAATAAAAAAATTATTTATGTGCCTATAAATACCACCAATATTTATTCCAATTCTATCTAACCCTGGAACTAACACTTCCCAATTAGATTGATGAATACTGATAAAAATCGCTTGTTTATTGTTTTTAATACAATCTTCAACATTTTCTAATTTTTTATATTTTATTTTTTTTTTATCAAAAATTTCATTTAATCTTAATAGTTCACAAATTGTCATTCCAAGATTATACCAACTGCTTTTAATTATGCTTCTAATCTCTTTCTCACCAAGATTTGGAAAAACATGTTTACAATTATCTATAGCAGTTTTATTTGTTTTAGAAAATTTGCCAAATACTATAAATGTTAGAGAAGAAAGTTTTAAAGATAATCGGGATGGTAAAATTTTATATATAAAATAAATTGTAATAAATGCCATATACTCTAAAAAATAAAAAATTAATTTCATACAGCAATATTATTAATTTTATTTTCTAAAAGATTACCTAAAATTTCAATTAATAATCCCTCATCTTCAAATGATATTTCACCATCCAATGTACTTACTAATGATCTGTATGATTTTGGAATTCTTACATAATCTTTTTTGGTTGTAACAAGGATAGATTTAGTAATATTAGCTGTCTCAGCTAAATTAAGCATATCATTTTCATCAAATATATGATGGTCAGGATAACTAATTTTTTTTTCCAAGATTGCTCCCTGTTCATCGAGAGAATTATAGAATTTATCTGGATACGCTATACCTGCAAACGCTGTTACTTTTTGATTCTTATATATTTTGTTGTCCTTACTAATTTGAAATTTTGCATGTATTAAAGGAACACTATTAGATATTTTTCTTTTTATGTCATCTGCAATCTCTCCAATTACTATAATTAGATTAGCCCTAGAAATTCCTCTTGAAATGCTCTCTCTTAAAGGTCCAGATGGAATAACTCTTTTATTTCCAAATCCTTGTTCTCCATTAATGACAATGATAGAAAAATCTTTTTGTATTGTTGGATTTTGAAATCCGTCATCCATTATTATACAATCTGCACCATTTTCCTTAGCTAGTTTAAAAGACTTGTTCCTATCTTTTCCTATCCAAGTTGGGGCTATTTCTGAAAGTAATAAAGATTCATCTCCAACACTTTGGGCTGAATGCCATTCTTTTATAAGGGTATTATTAGTCTCAATACCTCCATAACCTTTAGATACAAAATGTGGTTTATATCCATTTTGTTTCAGTAAAGATCCTAACTTTAAAGCAACTGGAGTTTTGCCTGCACCACCTACAACAATGTTACCAATACATATTATTGGTAATTCTGATATCCTTTGACTACTGATTATATTTCTAAGCCTAGTTCCTAATCTAAATAACAAAGAAAGTGGATACAATGTATTTGATAAATATGTATCATTTTTTTTGTACCAGAATCTAGGTGCTTTTAACATTCAATTTAAAACCAAATTTATTTCTTCAAACAAAGTTTCATTATCAAAAAACTTTTTATTTGAAAAGTCCAGCGCTTTATTTTTGGAATCTTGAAGTAGAGCTTTATTTGATATAAATTCAACAATTAATTCAGCTAAATTGTCAATATTATCTAATATTACGCAGGCTTTATTTTTTAGCATTTCATCATAAATATTTTGCCAATTGTGTATATGCATTCCACTTATAATAGCACAACCATGTTTTGCAGGTTCTATTGGGTTATGCCCTCCCTTATTTACAAAAGAACCACCTAAAATTACAATTTCACTACTATTAAAGTATGAATCTAATTTACCAAAACTATCAACTATTATTACATCATGTTTAAGATTTTTTTCTTTACTATCAAACGAATATGAAAAATTATTTTCAGTCAATAATTTAGAAATACTAGTTGTTCTTTCTGGATGTCTCGGTGCAATACACATTTTTAATTGATTTTTTTTTATAATATGTTTTATTTTTTTTAATATCTCTGCTTCTTCTTTATCATGGGTGCTAGCTAACATTATAGAAAAATTTTTATTATTATTTTGATAGGTTTTATTTTCAAAATACTTTGATAGTTTTAAATTACCAATATACTTAACATCCAAATTACTTAATATTTTAATACGATTTAAATCATTAGTACTTTGAGCATAAATTTTATCAAATGTACTTAAGGATATCGAATATATTTTTTTCAAACTTTTCCATTTATTAAAAGATTTTGGCGATATTCTAGCGTTTATATACATACACTTGATTTCTTGATCTCTTATAACTTTTAACATGTTTGGCCATATGTCTGATTCAATCCATAAAACTAATGATGGTTTCCAATGACATACGAATTTAGAGCACCATAATGGAACATCAAAAGGTATATATTGATGAATAACTTTATTATAATAATATCTACTTACATATTCAGCTGATGATTTGGTTGTAGTTGTAACTAATATATTAAAGTCCGTATAGTATTTCTCAATTATTATATGGCAAGATTTAAACTCACCAACACTAGCTGCATGTATCCAAATAGTTTTTTTTGATAGTTTTAAATTATAATCTGTGTTCCCTAATCTTTCTTTATATCTTTTTTTATCTTCTTTATTGCTTATCAATCTTATGTATAAATTAATTAAAATTATTGGTATTAAAATGTAACTGAATAATTTGTATAAATTAAGCATCTAATTTTGATTCAGCAGTATTCATACAATAATTAATTTTTTCTTCTAAAAATAATTTATATTTTTCAATTTCAGAATCTTTTACTGTTGACGGTATAACAATTGGATCACCCCAAATAAACATACATTTAGAAAATGGATAAGTGATTAGAAAAGAATCCCAAGATTTGAGCCTAAAATTTTTACTGGATGCAAAACCTAGTGGAAGTATTGGAACCTGTGAATTAATAGCAATTTTAATTATGCCCTCAGAAACTTTTTGATGTGGCCCTCTAGGTCCATCAGGAGTTACTCCTAAATAATCTCCATTATTAAGTATTTTAAAAACTTGTCTTAACGAAGGAGATTTATTTTTTGATTCAATTGAAATATTTTTTAAATTAAAGTGACCAGCAATATTTGCTCCAAATCTGCCATCGCTATGACTTGAAGCTAACATATTTAGTACTGCCTTACTTTTCCAAACATACCCAATCATCATTAATTGACCATGCCAAAATGCTAATATGAATGGTTTCTTTTCTTTCCACATTTTATTTGAAAATTCTTGATTTATTATTTCTATTTTCGAAGTAAACCCAACAAATAAAATATACAGATATCCAATAAAAGCTAAAAACTTCTGTGCGATAGAAAATTTAAATAATTTTTTTTTAAAACTCATTTTCTAAATTTTCTCTTAACTGAAGTTTTTTATATATATCTGAATTATTAAGAAGTTCTTCATGAGTACCACAACTATCAATTTTACCACTGTTAATTACATAAATAACATCAGAGTCTTCAATTGTGCTGAGTCTATGTGCAATAATTAAGATTGTTTTATTTTTCATTAAATCTTTAATGGTCTTATAAATTGCTTTTTCTGTAATATTGTCTAATGAAGAAGTTGCTTCATCTAGTATAAGTATAGGAGCATCTTTGATGATTGCCCTAGCAATTGCTACTCTTTGTCTTTGACCACCTGATAATTTTATACCACTTTCACCAATTATTGTTTCCAATTTTTTTTCTAAAGTTTCTGAAAAATCAGTTATTCCAGCAAGATTTGCAACATTTTCAATTTCTTTATCTGACGCACTTAATTTGCCATATCTGATATTATTCGCAATAGTATCATTGAATAAAATAGTTTCCTGAGTAACAATTGAGATATTTTCCCTTAGGTCTTTCAAATGAATTTGTCTTATATTTTTAGATCCGATTTTTATATCTCCTTTATAATTATCATAAAATCTAGCTATTAAATTAGCAATTGTGGATTTTCCTGAGCCAGATAATCCAACTATAGCAACTTTCCTATTTTTTGGAATATTCATATTTATATCATTGAGGACAGTTTTTTTATCGTAACTAAAAGATACATTACTTAATGAAATATTACCATCTAACTTAATATCTTCTTTTTCTGATACTTCTTCCATATTTGTGTTAGAGGTATCAAGTAGTTTAAAAATTCTTTCTGCACCCGCTAGTCCTTCTTGAACACTAATATTTAGATTACCAAGTGCCTTTACTGGTTGATAAGCAAGTAATAAACTCACTAAAAAACTCATAAATTGTCCTGTAGTCATTGTTTCATTTAAAACAAAAATACCACCTGCATATATTGATAGAGCTATTGCTAAGCTCCCTATAAATTCCATTAGTGGACTTAACCGATTACTTATATATGCTGATTTTGTAAAATATTTTTTTATAAAATCAATTGTTTTAAAAGCACGATCTTTTTCATAATTTTCCTTTGTATAAGATTTAACTTGTTTTATTCCTTTTATACTTTCAGCAAGTACATTGGAAAAAACAGCTATTTCACTTTGAATTGTATAAGTAATTTTTCTGATACTTTTTCCTATCTTTCTTATTGGCCATAACGCTAATGGAAAAGCAAAAAAAGCAAATAATGTTAATGTCCAACTTTGATAAAACATATTTCCTAATAAAAAAATAATGACAAGCACATCTTTAATTATACCTGTTACAGATTTTACTATTGCTAATCTTAAGTAATAAGTGTCATTTATTAACCTTGAAATAAGGTTCCCTGATTTTGAATCATTATAAAACTTCATATTTAAATACATTAATTTTTGAAACATTTGCGTTTGTAATTTTGCAATTATTGCATGCGCAACCTTACTCATTTGATATGAATGTGTGTAAGTAGCTAATCCTTTAATTAAAGTTACAATTATAATTGCAATTGGGATTAAAAATAGCATTTCCTTATTACCTTTAATTAACACTTCGTCCAGAGCAGGTCTTACAAGCCATGCATGCAATCCTGTAGCAGCTGCTGATATGGTCATCATTATTAAAGCTAAAAGAATTTTAAATTTATGGTGTAATAAGTAATTAAAAATTATTCTTGAAGTAACAGATTGTTTTTTTGATAATGACATTAGAAAGATGATAAATATATAAATAGCATAAGTGCAAAAATATTATTTTGACGAAAGTAAAAACTTGAGCTTTCTGATGAGTTTATATCCCATTTTTGAATTGCTATATACGTACAAATTCCAATGATAGCTATAACAAATAGACTAATTGGAGAATTTGACGAATTCCAGCCTAAATACCCAAAAATAGAAAGAGTTATACCATAGCAAATAAAAACTAGCCATTTGCCATTTTTGCCAAAAAGAACGGCGGTAGATTTGATATTTTGCTTAATGTCATCTTCTCTATCTTGGTATGCGTAGATTGTATCATATCCCACAGTCCAAATTACACACGCAAAATAAAGTAATGAAAATTGAAAAGTTATAGATTGATTAAATTGCGTAGAAACTATTAGAGCACCCCAACTAAATGTTACTCCTAAAAAAACTTGAGGCCAAAATGTTATTCTTTTCATAAACGGATAAAGAATAACAAATGGAATGCTTAAAAATCCAAAAAAAATTGAATATAAATTAAATTGCAAAAGTATAACCAAACTTAAAAATAGAAAAACAAATAATAATAAAATAGCTTCCATAATACTAAGCTTATTTGATGCTAAGGGTCTTAACCGAGTCCTTTGAATTGATCTATCAATATTCCTATCAACAATATCGTTTATTATGCATCCAGCACTTCTCATAAAAAATGAGCCAAATGAAAAAATTATTAACCAAATAGTCAAAATTTTTATTTCCAAATTTAACAGTGATAAACCAAACCAACATGGCCACATTAACAACATGAAACCAATTGGTTTATTAAATCTAATTAACTCCAAATAATTAGTGATTTTTTTTAAAACTAAACTATCCAACATATATGAATAAAATGATATATTTTAAACTATTGTTATGAAAATGTCTAAAACACGATTGTATGTAGAAAAGAAATTGTCGTCAAATATAATGATTTATTTGAAAAATAAGCAACATCATTTTTTAAAAAATGTTTTAAGAATAAAAATTCAAGACAATATTTTAGTTTTTGATGGTTTAACTGGAGAATGGCTATCCAAAGTTGTTTCAATTAATCGTGACAATATTGTACTTCAAGTTATTAATAAAACTAGAGAAATTAAATCTGAAACTGATATTTGGTTAATCTTCTCTCCAATAAAATTATTTCGTATGAATATTACAATCCAAAAAGCTACTGAACTTGGAGTAACTAGATTTGTACCTTGTATTACCAAGTATACCAATCAGCCAAAAATTAATATTAGAAATTTAAAGATGAATATCATTGAGGCCACTGAACAATCAGAAAGATTATTGCTTCCTTCAATAGAAGAGCCAATCAAAATTGACAAAATTGCTGAAAATTTTCCAAAAGATAGATGTTTGATTTTTTGTAATGAAAATAATGAAAGTCTTTCTATGATATATGATGCTTTGTTGAAGAAAGTTGATAAATATAAAAAGTGGGCTGTGTTAATAGGACCTGAAGGAGGTTTTTCAAAAGAAGAACAAGAAAAAATACTATCTTTACCATCAACAATCTCCGTTTCTCTTGGAGAACGTATTTTAAGATCAGATACAGCAACAACTGCAGCAATCTTTTCATTACAGTCATTAGTTGAAAATAAGAAATAAGCGACAACCTGTCCTAAAAATTAGGCGTAAAATCCTTGGTAAATAGCTGAATTATTTATTCATAAGTGTTATATACATCACATTAAGATGCGCATTTTACCCTTACTTTTAACTTTATCTTTTGGATCTGTGGCTTATGCAAAAGAGCCATATGACTGGCAACTTGGGTTTCAAGCTCCAGCAAGTGATGTTATGAGAAGTGTTCTAAGTCTTCATGACTTTGTTTTAATAATGATGACAGTTATAACAATCTTTGTACTTTTTTTGATTATTTACGTAGCAATAAGATTTAGAAGAAAAGCTAATCCAAATCCTTCTAAAAGAAGTCACAACGCAATCTTGGAAACATTATGGACTGGAATCCCTGTTGTTATTTTGATTGCTATGGCAATTCCATCATTTAAACTGGTCTATGAACAAGACATTATACCTGAAGCTGATATGACTATAAAAGTTATTGGACATCAATGGTATTGGGAATATCAATATCCTGAACATGACGATATTTCATTTGAGAGTTTTCTGATTCCTGATGATGAACTTCAAGAAGGTGATGTTAGATTACTAACCGTTGATAATAATTTAGTTCTTCCAGCTAACAAGAATATTCATGTTCTTGTTACAGCCGGCGATGTACTCCATAGTTTTGCTATGCCATCACTTGGAGTAAAAAAAGATGCTGTTCCTGGTCGACTTAATGAAACTTGGTTCAATATTGATCAACCTGGAATTTATAGAGGTCAGTGTTCTGAAATTTGTGGTACCGGTCATGGTTATATGCCAATTGTAATTGAAGCTCTTAATGAAGCTGATTTTAACCAATGGATTACTGAACAAAAAAGTAAATTAGCAATGGCTAAAAATATAAATAACAACATAATTATTGAATAGGAGCAAGATGAGTTACGAAGTAGCAGCAGATCATGATCACCACGATCATAAACCCGGTTTTATCAAGAGGTGGTTTTTTTCAACAAATCATAAAGATATAGGAACATTATATATAATTTTTGCTATATTGGCGGGATTAGTAGGAGGCTTCTTCTCTCTTTTAATGAGAGCAGAATTAGCCGCTCCTGGTTTGGATGTAGTTGCTGATGGACAGGCTTGGAATGTAATTATAACTGCTCATGGATTATTAATGGTATTCTTTGTTGTAATGCCAGCATTAATTGGAGGATTTGGCAATTGGTTTGTGCCCCTGATGATTGGTGCACCTGATATGGCTTTTCCTAGAATGAATAATTTTAGTTTTTGGATTTTAGTTCCAGCTCTAGTTCTTTTAGTCGTGTCTGCAACAATAGGTACAGGGGCAGGTACTGGTTGGACTATTTATCCACCACTTTCAAATAAACTTGGTCATCCTGGACCATCTGTTGACATGGCTATTTTTGCATTGCATTTGGCAGGAGCTTCATCAATTTTGGGTGCAGTTAATTTTATCACAACTATTTTAAATATGAGAACACCTGGCATGACACTTCATAAAATGCCTTTGTTCGTTTGGTCGATGTTAATAACAGCCTTTTTGTTACTCCTAGCAGTACCTGTATTAGCTGGTGCAATAACAATGCTTCTTACTGATAGAAATTTTGGAACAACTTTCTTTAATCCAGCTGGAGGTGGAGATCCTGTATTATTTCAACATCTATTTTGGTTTTTTGGACATCCTGAAGTATACATTATGATACTTCCAGCGTTTGGAATTGTTAGCCAAGTTATCTCAACATTTTCAAGAAAGCCAGTTTTTGGTTACTTAGGTATGGTGTATGCAATGATCGCTATTGGGTTTATTGGATTTATTGTCTGGGCTCATCATATGTTTACTGTTGGTTTAAGTGCAGATTTAAGAGCATACTTTATGCTTGCAACAATTATTATTGCTGTTCCAACTGGGATCAAAATATTTAGCTGGATTGCAACAATGTGGGGTGGATCTCTTACATTTGAAACACCAATGCTTTTTGCAATTGGATTTGTATTTTTATTTACACTAGGAGGAGTAACTGGTGTTATTCTTGCAAATGCAGGAATTGATACAGTTATGCATGATACTTATTATGTCGTTGCACACTTTCATTACGTTTTAAGCATGGGAGCTATGTTTGGAATTTTTGCTGGTATTTACTACTGGTTTGGAAAAATGTCCGGAAGAAAATATAATGAGTTCCTAGGTAAACTGCACTTCTGGCTATTCTTTATTGGTGTAAATGTAACATTCTTTCCTCAGCACTTTTTAGGCCTCGCTGGAATGCCGAGAAGAATTCCTGATTATCCAGATGCTTATGCTGGTTGGAATCTTGTATCCACTTATGGATCATACATTTCTTTTATAGCCACACTTGTTTTCCTATTTGCAATTGTGTATGCACTTTTCTTTGGGAAAAAAGAACAAGCCAATCCATGGGGTGAAGGAGCAGATACTTTGGAGTGGACATTATCTTCTCCCCCACCATTTCACCAATTTGAGACTCTTCCTAAATTTAAAGAATAGAGAAGGTGTACAGTAAATCTACATTAGAAAGATACAGCGATAACCTCTTTCTGAGAAAACTTAAAGGGTATTACGAACTTATGAAGCCTAGGGTAATGAGTCTAGTAATATTTACTGCTTTTGTTGGAATGTTTCTAGCACCGGGAGAAATAGCAACCATAAATTACATTATTGTTATTATAGCAATTGCAATTGGCGCAGGGTCTTCAGCAGCTATAAATATGTGGTTTGATGAGGATATTGACAGTACAATGGAGAGGACTAAAACACGACCTATACCACTTGGTATAGTTTCCAAAAATGAGGCTTTGGTGTTAGGAATTTTTACTGGTATTATATCTTTAATTTTAATGCAGTGGTATTCTAACCCACTTTCAACAAGCTTACTTTTATTTACAATATTATTCTACATTTTCATTTACACTTTTTGGCTAAAAAGAACTACCTCTCTAAATATCGTAATTGGGGGAGCTGCTGGAGCAATACCTCCGATAATTGGTTGGACTGCAGTCAATCCAGAAATCAGCTTTCTACCAATAAGTATGTTCCTAATTATATTTTTTTGGACGCCACCACATTTTTGGGCACTATCAGTATATAGATTTAACGATTATGAAAATGCTAAAGTACCCATGCTACCAAATGTAAAAAGTATAGACAGCACGAAAAAACAAATTGTTAATTACACAGTTATTTTAATTATTTCTAGTTATCTTCCATTTTTAAGCGATAACGTAGGAATTATCTATTTAGGTTTAGGAACAATACTGAATTTCTTTTTAATTACTAGCTCAATCAAATTAAAAAACAGTAAAGAAAAAAAATCATCACCTAATCCAGAAGGATTAAAGTTTTTTGCTATATCTATATTTTACCTATTTAGTTTATTTTCAGCTCTATTAATCGATCATCTTATTTAATTATGAAAAACAGAAGAAAAAAAAATATAATCACACTTATTATACTTCTTTGTATAGTTGCTTTTTTCTACTTGTGGACATTGTTTAAGGCAAACATTTTTGGGGTATAATGACAAATAATAGAACAGCACTTAGTTTATCTTTAATAGTTTTGACTATGATTATCTTAGTAGGATTTTCAGTTCCACTATATGATCTTTTTTGTCGTGTCACAGGATATGGAGGCAAAACAAATATTTCTGAATTTCAGTCTTCAACTATTCTCGAGAGAGATATAAATTTGAAATTTAATGCTGATGTAAATGATAGTATAAATTGGTCTTTTAAAGCACCTGAAAATATTAAATTTAAGGTTGGAGAAAATATGCTCGTTAACTATAAAGCTGAAAACTTATCTAATATTCAAACAACAGGAACTGCGACATTTAATGTGTTACCAGAAAAAGTTGGACCTTATTTTATTAAAACTCAATGTTTTTGTTTTGAAAAACAAACTCTAAATCCTGGTGAAAGTATAGATATGCCTGTGGTCTTTTATGTAGACCCTGCTATAAGTGAAGACCCAACAATGAAAGATGTGGAAGAGATAACATTGTCATATACCTTTTTTAAATATATAGATTAATCTAATGGCTAATAAATCAACATCAACTGGTCAAAAACATCCATATCACTTAGTTGATCCTAGCCCTCTACCATTTTTATCCTCAGTAGCAGGTTTGGCAATGGCAGCTGGTTTAGTTTTCTATATGCATTACGACACTAAATGGCTTTTAATATTAGGAACCATTGGTCTTCTTACCGTTATGTTTTTATGGTGGAGAGATGTAATTAAAGAGTCTACTTTTCAAAAAGTACACACTCCTGTTGTTGAATTAGGATTACGGTATGGAATGGCTTTGTTTATTGCATCTGAGGTTATGTTTTTTGTAGCATTTTTCTGGGCTTTTTTTGATGCAAGTTTAACTCCTAAATTGCCCATTGAAGAATTTTCTGAAACATTTGATTCTGATGGTGCAGTAGGTATTTGGCCCCCCGAAGGTATTAAGACATTTGATCCGTTAGATGTTCCATTTCTAAACACCTTAATTTTACTTATGTCGGGAACAACATGCACATGGGCACACCATGCAGTTAGAGAAGGTCATAGAGATCAAGCAATTCAAGCTTTGTGGATTACTGTTGGATTAGGAATATTCTTTTCATTCATGCAAGGCGTTGAGTATTACGAAGCTGCTCATCATTATTTCAGTTTTACTGATGGTATTTATCCATCTGTATTTTATATGGCAACTGGCTTTCATGGTTTTCATGTCATGGTAGGTACAATCTTCCTAGCAGTATGTTTATATAGGATTTATAAAAATCATTTTACGCCAGATAGACATTTTGGTTTAGAAGCTGCTGCATGGTATTGGCATTTTGTTGATGTTGTATGGCTTTTCCTTTTTGTCTGTGTATATGTTTGGGGAGCATAAATTAGTAAATTTCCTTTAAAATTCTCTTTATTTAGTTTTTTTTGTATAGCGTTAACACTATATTTGGGTAACTGGCAGCTCGAAAGATTAGAATGGAAAAAAAATTTAATCCAAGAATTTAATAATTTAGCAAAAGAAAAACCCTTATCATTATCCATGGGAAAGATGAAGTATAGAAACATGGATGAGTTCACAAAAATTATAACAAAGGGGACTGTTGATAGATCAAAAAAAATTTTTTTTCCTGCTAAAACATATAATGGTAAAAATGGTTTTTTTATTGCTAGTTTGTTAACTGATAATCATAATAATCAATACCTTATAGATGAAGGTTGGTTTGAATATAATAAATTAGATTATTTTAAAAACAATTCTGATATTATTTCTACAGAAATTTTAGGTTATTTGAGATATCCAACTGAAAAAAAAATATTTACTCCACAAAACTCCCCAAAAACAAATGAATGGTATTATTATGATTTGAAAGAAATTCAAAAATATTTTCAAATCGATATAAATCAAAATTTTTTCATCAAAAATATGACTAACTATAGTGAGTTTTTATTGCCATCAACAGCAAAACATAATTTTTCTAATAATCATTTACAATATGCTATTACATGGTTTTTAATGAGCTTTTCGATTTTGATTATCTATATTATTTATTTAATTAGAAGGTATAAATGATTGCTTATACAAAACTTAAGGAAGTTTTTAGAGAGGCCTCTTTATCACTAGATATTGCAGGGATTTTGCACTGGGATATGTCTACAATGATGCCCTCAAACTCTAGAAACCAAAGAGCGGAGCAGCTTGCATACCTATCCAAGTTAAATCATGATAAAATATCTTCAAATGAAGTAAGAGATTTAATATCAGAAGCAAAAAATGAAGATTTAAATCAAAATGACTTACATAATTTAAGGGAAATAGAAAGGGAACATAAATTGGCATATTCAGTTCCATCTGAGTTAGTTCAAAAAATATCTAGAACTGCAGCAAAATGTGAAGGCGAATGGCAGGAAGCAAAAAAAAATTCAAATTTTAATTTGATAAAAAAAAGTTTGGATGAACTAATTAATCTCACTAAAGAGGAAGCAAGTATATTAGGAAAAGAATTTAATTTATCACCCTACGATGCACTAGTTAATAAATTTGAACCAGGATCAAATACACAACTAATAGCAAGTGTATTTGATGATCTTCAACAATTCCTGACACCTTTAATCGATACTATAATTGAAAAACAAAAATCTCAAAAAATTGTCCCAATTCAATACAAAATCAGTGAACATCAACAGAAGGATATTGCTGAACACATTATGAAAATAATTGGTTTTGATTTCAAAAGAGGAAGACTTGATAAAAGTGTGCACCCATTCTGCGGTGGTTCTAAAAATGATATAAGGATTACAACAAGATATAATGAAGAAAATCCTTTTTCGTCTCTAGATGGAGTGATGCATGAGACAGGACACGCACTGTATGAATTAAACCTTCCTGCGAAGTGGAGTCATCAACCAGTTGGCAAATCAAGAGGAATGGCAATGCATGAAAGCCAATCCCTTATGATTGAAATGCAGATAACAAGATCGCTAGCTTTTAAAAAATTTTTGTCAAAACTATTAAAAAATAAATTCAATATTATGGATAATTCTTTTGATCCAGATAATTTATATTTGCTTGGAACAAGAGTTCAGAAATCTTTTATACGCGTTGAATCAGATGAAGTCACATATCCTTTGCATATTATTTTACGCTTTAATCTTGAAAAAAAAATATTTAATAATGAAATTAGTATTAATGATTTGCCCGAAGCATGGAATGAAGAACATAAAAGATTAT
>CACOIH010000013.1 GCA_902627245.1 uncultured Alphaproteobacteria bacterium | reverse complement strand
TTTAATATCATAAGTAATGTTATCAAAAATATCATCATCTGGTAAAAAAAGTAATTTCAGTACCTTTCAATTTTTTACCGCACTTTTCAATTTTAACTTTTGATTTTACTTTACCTTTTGAATATTCTTGACTGTATAATTTACCATTTTTATAAACATCAACTTTTAAATATGAACTTAAAGCATTTACAACAGAAATTCCTACTCCATGCAAACCACCTGATGTTCTGTAGGCATTGCTATTAAATTTACCCCCAGCATGTAACGTAGTTAAAACTACTTCAATAGCTCTTTTATTTTTATACTTAGGATGAAAGTCAACAGGTATGCCTCTACCATCATCTTTAATTTTAATAAACCCACTTTTCTTATAATTGAAATATATTTTTGAAGCATAGCCAGCTAAAACTTCATCAATACTATTGTCTAAAATTTCATTAACCAAATGATGCAGTCCATCCTGATTAGTGCTACCTATGTACATGCCAGGTCTTTTTCTGACTGGCTCTAAACCCTCTAGAACCTCAATGTCTTTCGCTTTGTAAGTAAATTTATTAGCCATTAATATTACTTATCAAAACTATTGAATTAAAAAAATAGAAAACCGCCCTAAGGCGGTTTTAAAAAAGTTATTAATTATTATACGTCGTAATAAAGATCAAATTCATGAGGATGGGGTCTTAAATCCATGGGGCTAACCTCATTTTCTTTCTTATAAGATATATAAGTTTCAATGTTGTCTTTTGTAAAGACATTACCCTGCATCAAGTATTTATGATCTTTCTCCAATGCTATTAACGCTTCTGCTAAAGATCCAGGTGTTGATGGTATTTTAGCAAGAACATTATCAGGAGCTTCGTAAATATTTATATCAGTCGGCTTTCCTGGCTTAATTTTATTTTTAACCCCATCTAAACCTGCCATTAATATTGCCGAAAAAGCGAGATATGGGTTTGCAGATGGGTCCGGACATCTAAACTCAACTCTTTTTGCTTTTGGACTGGCAGTATAATTATTTGGTATTCTAACAGAAGCTGTTCTATTCGCTTGAGAATAAGCAATATTTACAGGTGCTTCAAAACCAGGGACTAATCTTTTGTAAGAATTAGTAGTTGGTGCACAAAATGCCAAAAGTGAAGGAGCATGTTTTAAAATTCCTCCAATATAATAGAGCGCGAAATCACTTAAATCGGCATAATTTCCTTTTTTATACATTAAAGTTTTTTTATTTTTCCAGATACTAGAATGTACATGCATACCAGAACCATTATCCTCAAAAAGAGGTTTTGGCATAAAAGTTGCTGTCATACCGTGTTGCTTAGCAACATTTTTTACAACGTATTTGTATCTTAATAGATCATCAGCCATTGATAAAAGAGGTGAAAATTCTAAATCAATTTCGCATTGACCACCTGTTGCAACTTCATGGTGGGAAGCTTCAACATTAATACCTATTTCTTCCATTGTTAATACCATCTCAGTTCTGACGTCTTGTAAACTGTCCGAGGGTGGTAAAGGAAAATATCCACCTTTATGTCTAGGTTTGTGTCCTAAATTAGGGTTTTCATCTCTACCAGTATTCCAGGCACCCTCAATTGAATCTACTTCATGAAAAGCAAAATTAGATCCCGAGTCATATTTAACATCATTAAATACAAAAAATTCAGCTTCGGGTCCAAAATATGCAACGTCACCCATTTTAGAAGATTTTAAATACTTCTCTGCTTTTTTAGCTATGAATCTTGGGTCTCTTTCATAGCTATCATATGTAATGGGATCTACTACATCACAAGTAAATGCAATAGTCTTTTCTGAGTAGAAAGGATCAATATATCCAGTTGTAACATCTGGAACCATAGCCATGTCACTATTTTCAATAGATTGAAAGCCTCTTACCGACGATCCATCAAACCCAACACCGTCAGTAAATAAATCTTCAGTTAAATACTTAATTGGTATTGAAATATGATGAGTTGATCCTGGCAAATCGGTAAATCTAAGATCAACCATTTTGATATTTTCATTTTTAACTTTTTTAATAAGCTCCTTTGGAGTTTTACAGTTATATTTCATAATTACCTCACACGTTAATAAAATGAATACACTTATTGTATTCATTTAATTTATTTCATGCTCTAGTTATGAAATCTTTTGGATCTGCGTTCCTTCAGCTTGGAGCTTACTTCCGATCTATATCTAAATAGATTGAACGATTTATAACTTTTGCATGCGTTCCTTCAGCAAAATGCTTACTTCCGACTCAATTGAGTTGAACGATTATGGCTTAAATACAAACTTTTTATTAAAAGTAAAGAAAAATTAGACAGCCTCACTGTCTTTTTCACCTGTTCTTATTCTGATTACTTGCTCTATGTTTGATACAAAAATCTTACCATCACCTATTTTCCCAGAATAAGCTGATGATTTGATTCCATTTATTACTTCATCAACTTGACTATCCTCAACTATGACTTCAAGTTTCATTTTGGCTAAAAACTCATCGTCGTAGCTATCATTTGTTTCCATTCCGCCAGTTGATCCTCTTTGTCTGCCAAAACCCTTCACATCTATAACTGTCATTCCTGATATTCCTAGTTCGTGGAGTGCATCTTTTACATTTGATAACTTGAAAGGTTTAATTATTGCTTCAATTTTTTTCATAATGTTGATATCCTTTTAATAGCTTCTGAAATTTTTTCTATAGAATTTGCATAACTAATTCTTACGTAACTTTCAGCTTTTTCTCCAAAACTTGTACCTGGTACTAGAGCAACCCCTTTTTTCTCTAAGGCAAGATCTGAAAATTCTTTACCATTTAATCCAGTTCTTGAGATATTTGGAAATGCATAAAAAGCACCCCCTGGATTAAAGCATGAAATTGAATCAATTTTATTTAATTGAGTGTAAACAAAATCTTTTCTAGTTTGAAATTCTCTTACGATTTTTTCAAGTTCATCTTGTGAACCTTTTAATGCTTCAAGTCCAGCATACTGGGAAATTGAAGTAGGACAGGAATGATTATTGACACACATCTTATTTGCATATTCAATGTAATCGGTTGGCCACACGCTCCAACCAAGTCGCCATCCTGTCATACAATATGTTTTACTCCAACCATCTAAAACAATTAGTCTGTTATGTAAATTTGTATGTTTTAATAATGAAGGCATTTTAAAATTATCAAATATAATTTTGCTATAAATCTCATCACTTAGAATATTTAATTTTGGATATTTAATTAAAATATCAACTAACTCATTTATTTTATTTTGGTTCATGAATGAGCCTGTAGGATTATTTGGGTTATTAATGATTATCAAACTAGTATTTGGTGTTATTAATTTTTTTAATTTTTCAAAATTTATTTCAAAATTATCTTTTTCGTCTAAATATAATGCCTTTGGAGTTGCTCCACTAAATTTTATCATTGATCTATAAATTGGAAATCCAGGGTCAGGGTATATTATTTCCTTTCCAATTCCACCAAACATCAAGCACGAAATAAATATAGTTGGTTTTCCACCAGGCGTGATTAATATATTTTTAGGGTCAATAGATATTTTGTAATCATCCATAATTTTATCAGATACAGCCTGTCTTAATTCTGGAATTCCATTTGACGGGGTATATCCATGTTTACCATCTCTTATTGCTTTAATAGCAGCTTCTTGAATATTATTTGGAGTTGGAAAATCAGGCTGTCCAATTCCTAGATTAATAATATCCATTCCTTTTGACGCCAATTCATTAGCTTTTGCTAGCACTGCGAAGGCGGTTTCAGTTTCTAATTGAAATATTCTTTTTGAAAGTTGCATATATTTGGTATAGCGATTTAAAATAAAAATTAAACTTTTTAATAGTTTTTATGGCGAGCGTAGCTCAGTTGGTTAGAGCGCAGGCTTGTGGTGCCTGATGCCGTGGGTTCGAATCCCATCGTTCGCCCCATTTTTTGTATTTTGTTTTCTATATATATATTCTCTATTGTTTTTTAAATGAAACTCCATAAAAGCAAGAATAAATTGGGCCGGTGGTGGAATTGGTAGACACGCTAGATTTAGGTTCTAGTGCCGCGAGGTGTGAAGGTTCAAGTCCTTTCCGGCCTACCAATTTTAGTTGGAGAATTTGTAAATGGATATTAAAGAATTAAAAACAAAGAAACTTTATAAAGAATATTTATTATCAATTCCTTTTGAAGAAATTGATAAAGAAATAAATAAAAAAATTACTAATTTAATACCAACTGTAACAATTCCTGGTTTTAGAAAGGGCAAGGCTCCAATTACTATAGTAAGAAAAAAATATGAAGATAGTGTTTTAAATGAGGTAATACAAAGTGTTGTAAGTAAAAAAACTTCCGAGCTTATTTCTGATAAAAAACTTAGTTTGTTTAGGCAACCAAAAATAGACCTAAAAAATTATGAAAAAAATAAACCAGTGGAAATAGAAATTAAACTTGATTTGCAACCTGATATAAAATTACAAGATTTTAAAAAAATTAAAATTAATAAATATGAAATTAATTTCACTAAAAAGGAGATTGATAATCAATATAAGAAATTTATCAGCTCTCAAAAAAATTATAAAAAAATTATAAAAAATAGACAAATAATAAAAAGTGATAGAGTGACAATAAATATTGATACGACAGATATTAATGTGCCTGAATATTTAAGATCACAGAAAAATTTACCTGTGGATACAGGAAGTGACCAAGAAATATTACCTGGTATAAATAATTTACTTATTTCAAAAAAATTAAAAGAGGGAGACAAAAAATCTTTTTTAATAGACTTAAGTAAGTTACTTAAAAATGACAAACTAAATAAAGTAGAATTTAACATTGAGGTAGTTAACATTGAAGAAAATACAAAATTTGAAATTACAAAAGATTACTTAGAGAAAAATGGTTTTAAAAATGAAAATGAATTAAAAGATTTATTAAAAAATAATTCAGTTAATCAATTTACTCAGGGAATTAAGCAGATTGAAAAAAAACAATTGATGGATCAATTAAATAAAGATTATAAATTTGACTTACCAGATGGAATATTGGATGAAGACTTTCAGGAGATATGGCATAGATTAGAACATGCAAAAAAAGAGGGAACTCTTGATGAGGATGATAAATCATTAAATGATGAACAATTAAAAAAAAGATATAAGAAAATTTCTGAAAGAAGAGTAAAATTAGGTGTTCTATTGCAGCATATCGCTAAAGACAATAAAATTGAAATTTCTCAAGATGAGTTATCTAAAGGTATTATGCAATATGCAAGTCAATACCCGGGACAAGAAAATCAAATTATGGAATATTTAAAAAAAAATCCCTCTTCAGTAGAATCCATTAGAGGACCACTCCTAGAAGATAAAATAATACTTACAATAAGCTCTAAGGCTACTGTTACGAATAAAAAAATTAATGAAGAACAATATAAAAAACTTGAACAAGAAACATTTGATATTAAGAGAGATAAGATATAATGAAAAATCCAGTTGATAATTTGACAAATAACTTAATACCAATGGTTGTTGAGCAGTCTTCAAGAGGAGAACGTGCCTATGATATTTATTCTCGACTACTAAAAGAAAGAATCATTTTTTTGACAGGTCCAATTGATGATAATATTGCTAGTCTTATTTGTGCACAAATTTTATTCCTTGAGTCTGAAAATCCAAAAAAAGAAATTTCTTTTTATATAAATTCTCCAGGCGGTATAGTTTGGTCTGGACTTGCAATATATGACACTATGCAATATGTCTCTTCCAAAATAATGACAATTTGTGTTGGCCAAGCGGCTTCTGCGGGATCTCTACTTTTAACCGCAGGTGAAAAAGATATGAGATTTTCTCTTCCAAATTCAAGAATAATGGTTCATCAACCAAGTGGTGGTTATCAAGGTCAGGTAACAGATATTGAGATTCAGACAAATGAAATAAAAAAAACTAAACAAAGATTAAATGAAATATACGCAAAACATACTGGTAAAAAAATCAATGAAATATCTTCAATAATGGAAAGAGATAAATACTTCTCACCAGAAGAGGCCATTAAGTTTGGATTGATAGACAAAGTTGTGAAGAATAGGAAATAATGACAAAAAAAACTGATAAAGAATCTCTATTCTGTTCTTTTTGTGGAAAGAACCAAAAAGAAGTTAAAAAATTAATAGCTGGACCTACAGTTTTTGTTTGTGATGAATGTGTTGAATTATGCATGGACATTATCAAGGAAGATAATAAAAACAGCAGATCTAAAATAAAAAAAGACATACCAAAACCATCAGAGATTAATAAGTTTTTAGATGATTATGTTATCGGGCAAGATCAAGCCAAAAAGGTTTTATCTGTTGCAGTTTATAATCATTATAAACGACTTGCAAATTCTGAGTTTGATAATCTTGAAATATCAAAATCTAACATTTTGTTGGTTGGTCCTACAGGAACTGGTAAAACTTTATTAGCACAAACTTTAGCAAAAATATTAGATGTCCCTTTTACAGTAGCTGATGCAACTAGTCTTACAGAAGCAGGTTATGTAGGTGAAGATGTTGAAAATATAATTTTAAAATTATTACAAGCATCTGAATATAATGTTGAGCGTGCACAAAAAGGAATTGTTTATATCGATGAGATAGACAAAATTGGAAGAAAAAGTGATAATCCTTCAATAACCAGAGATGTATCGGGCGAAGGTGTTCAGCAGGCGTTATTAAAAATAATGGAAGGAACCATTGCTAGTGTGCCTCCACAAGGTGGAAGAAAACACCCTCAGCAAGAATTTTTGCAAGTAGATACTTCAAATATCCTTTTTATATGTGGGGGTGCATTTTCAGGTCTTGAAGATATCATAAAATTTAGACTTAAAGGTACATCAATTGGATTTAACTCAAAAATAAACAATGAGGATGATGATAAGCCAGGCAAATCACTTAACAGACTTGAAAATAAAGATCTTCTTAAGTATGGAATGATACCTGAGTTTATTGGAAGGCTTCCTGTTATAGCAACATTAAAAGAGCTAAACGAAGAAATGCTAATACAAATAATGACTGAACCAAAGAATGCTCTAATTAAACAGTTTCAAGCTTTATTTAAGATGGATGGTATTAATCTAGAGTTCAAATTAGACGCATTAAAAGAAATATCAAAACTAGCAGTTGAACAAAATACAGGAGCAAGAGGGCTTAGAACTATTATCGAAAATACGCTAATGGAGTCTATGTACACATCGCCCGATGTTAAAGATTTAGAAAAGATAGTAATAAATAAAGACGTTGTTGTCAAAAAATCTGAACCAATTTTAATTTTCTCAAACAAAAGTAATAACCAGAAAATTTTAGCTAATAACTCTTGATTTTAGTATAAGCACCATCATGTATATATAATGATAAAAAACATCATCCCCGTTTTACCTTTAAGAGACATTGTTGTTTTTCCTCATATGGTAGCTCCTCTGTTTGTTGGAAGAAAACAATCAGTAAATGCTCTGAATTCTGTAATGTCGGGAGATAAAAAAATCTTTCTTTTATCTCAAAAAAACTCAGAAATTGATAATCCAAGTGAAAAAAATTTGTATACTTATGGTACTGTTGCAAAGGTACTTCAACTTTTAAAGCTTCCAGATGGCACTCTTAAAGTGCTTGTAGAGGGTATGTACAGGGCTAAACTATCAAAACTAAATTTTAATAAAGATTTTGTTGTTGCTTCAATTTCTGAAATTAAGAATGTAGCAAAAAAAAATAGCGATATTAAAGCTCTTCAAAAACTTATAATTGAACAATTTGAAGATTACCAAAAAATAAATAAGAAAATTCCAATCGACTTGGTAAATAATATTAAGACATTTACCGACTATAATAAAATTGCTGATGTAATTGTAGCTAACATTAACATTTCATTAGAGCAAAAGCAGGAAATTCTTGAAATAGAAAACGTTGAAGACAGGCTTAATAAAATCTATGGACATCTAGTTTCCGAGATAGACTCTTTTCAGGTTGAGAAGAAAATAAAGGGCAGAGTTAAAAGACAAATGGAGAAGACTCAAAAAGAATATTACTTAAATGAACAAATGAAAGCTATACAAAAAGAATTAGGTGAGAATGAAGATATTGATGAAATAACTGAGATTGAAAAAAAGATAGAAAACAATTCACTCACAAAAGAAGCAAAAGAAAAATGCAAAGCAGAATTAAAGAAATTAAAATCAATGAGCCCTATGTCTGCGGAGGCCACAGTTATACGTAATTATCTTGATTGGGTTCTTACAATTCCATGGAATAATCCTAATCAAATATCTAAAAATATAAAAAAAGCATCAAATATTTTAGAAAATGACCATCATGGTCTTCACAAAGTAAAAGAACGTATTTTAGAATACTTAGCCGTTCAAAAGAGAATGGATAAAATAAAAGGCCCTATTTTATGCTTAGTAGGACCACCAGGTGTTGGTAAAACATCTCTTGGTAAATCTATTGCTAATGCTACGGGCAGAAGTTTTGTCAGGATGTCCCTAGGCGGAGTGAGAGATGAAGCAGAAATAAGAGGACACAGAAAAACGTATATAGGCTCAATGCCAGGAAGATTTATACAGTCTATGAAAAAATCTAAATCTTCTAATCCACTAATACTTCTTGATGAAATTGATAAATTAGGATCAGACTGGAGAGGAGATCCTTCATCTGCTCTTCTCGAAGTTCTCGATCCAGAGCAAAATAGTAAATTTAATGATCATTATTTAGAGTTAGATTATGATTTATCTGACGTAATGTTTGTTTGCACAGCAAATACGCTTAACATTCCTGCAGCCTTACTTGATAGGATGGAAGTTATCAGAATACCAGGGTACACTGATAAGGAAAAAAACCAAATTGCACAGAAGTACCTAGTACCAAAACAAATTAAAAATCATGCTCTTAAGAAAAATGAAATTAAGTTTAATTCAAGGATCTTAAATCAGGTTATAAGAAACTATACTAGAGAAGCTGGTGTAAGAAATCTCGAAAAAGAAATCTCAAAAATATGTAGAAAGTCAGTGAAGGTAATTGAAACTTCTAAAAGAAATAAAGTTATTCTTGATAACAAAAACTTGCAAAATTTTCTTGGTGTACCAAAATTTAGATCCAGTGAAATTGAAAAGAAAAATTTAATTGGTATAACAAATGGTTTAGCATGGACCGAAGTAGGTGGTGAAATTTTATCTATTGAGGTATTGCTTTCAATTGGAAAAGGCAAATTGACTATTACAGGTAAACTTGGTGAAGTAATGAAGGAATCAATTCAAGCTGCAACTTCATATGTAAAATCTAAATCTACAATTCTTGGCATACATCCAAGTGATTTTGATAGATATGACATTCATATACATGTTCCAGAAGGTGCTACTCCTAAAGATGGTCCAAGTGCGGGAATTGCAATCTTTAATTCTCTTGTTTCTTCTCTTACTAATAATAAAGTTAGGAAAGATGTAGCTATGACAGGTGAAATCACCCTTCGAGGTAGAGTTCTGCCTATTGGAGGTTTAAAAGAAAAAATTTATGCTGCATCCAGAGCCGGAATAAAAAAAGTGCTTATTCCAGAAGAGAACTTTAGAGAAATAGTCGAATTTGATAGAGAGATACTTAAGTCTATTAAAATCGTTCCTGTGTCTGAAGCTATATCAATTTTAGAACACACTCTTTCAAAACCAGTTATACCTATAAATTTAAACGAATCACCGGTTGAAAATAACCAAAAAAGTAGATCCTCTAACGATCATAGTAAAGAAAATATCACTCATTAATTCCATATATTCCGCCATTTTTATCTTAATTTCGCTAAATTCTGGGAATAAATTTATAATATCATTGACTTAGATAAACTTCAGAGATTACGTAACATTAAATTATCTAAAGGAGATTAATAGTGAATAAAAATGATCTTATAGCATCTGTAGCATCATCTGCAGGATTGTCAAAATCTGATGCAACAAGAGCAATTGAAAGCTTTTTAGACGCAATAACTAATGCTTTAAAAAGAGATGAAAAAGTAAGTATTGTTGGTTTTGGTAACTTTAGTGTGAGTCATAGAAAGGCCACAACTGGAAGAAATCCGAGAACTGGTGAGTCAATTCAAATACCAGCCTCAAAAAGACCTAAATTTACTGTAGGAAAAGCTCTTAAAGACTCAGTAAATAACTAATATATTTTTTTTTCTTGCACCGGCTGTTAAATAATTTAACAGCCGTTTTTGTTTGGGTGTTTAGCTCAGTTGGTAGAGCATCTCGTTTACACCGAGAGGGTCGGGAGTTCAAGTCTCTCAACACCCACCATGCGCGGGAGTAGTTCAGCTGGTTAGAACGCTGCCCTGTCACGGCAGAGGTCGCGGGTTCGAATCCCGTCTCTCGCGCCACTTTTTGTGTATTAAAGTCGCAACTACACACGTTGTTATTATTGAATATTTCGTTAAATACATTACTAATTTAATTGTGAGATTATAGTGGCTGATTATCTATTTGAGTATTTACCAATTCTAATATTTATTTTTATTGCATTAGGATTAGCAATAGGAATGACATTGCTTTCTTTTGTAGTTGGGGAATCAAAACCAGACTCAGAAAAATTATCAGCTTACGAGTGTGGTTTTGAAGCTTTTGATGATGCTAGGGGCAGGTTCGATGTAAGATTTTACCTTGTTGCTATACTATTTATTATTTTTGATCTTGAAGTAGCTTTTTTATTTCCTTGGGCAATTACACTAGGAAAAATTGGTTTATTTGGTTTTTGGTCAATGATGATCTTCCTTGGAGTTTTAACAATTGGTTTCATCTACGAGTGGAAAAAAGGTGCTTTAGAATGGGAGTAGAGCAGGTAAAAAAGTTAGTTGATGATACTTTAAATTCTGAATTATCATCAAAAGGTTTTCTAGTGGCTAGTTATGATAAGATTTTAACTTGGGCACGAACTGGTTCACTTTGGCCGATGACTTTTGGATTAGCATGTTGTGGCGTTGAAATGATACATTCATATATGGCAAGATATGATCTTGATAGATATGGTGTTATTCCAAGGGGCAGTCCCAGACAATCAGATGTAATGATAGTTGCTGGAACGTTAACAAATAAAATGGCCCCAGCTTTAAGGAAAGTCTATGATCAAATGCCAGAACCAAGATGGGTTATATCAATGGGTTCATGTGCTAATGGAGGTGGCTATTACCATTACTCTTATTCAGTAGTTAGAGGCTGTGATAGAATTGTACCTGTTGATATTTATGTACCTGGTTGTCCACCAACTGCGGAAGCATTAGTCTATGGAATCTTGCAGCTTCAAAAAAAAATTAAAAGAGAAAATAAATTTAAAAGATAAATATGTTAGCAGAATTAAGAAAAATACAAGATTGTACTATTATCAACCAAAGTAAGTATTTATTTGAAATTGAATGTAAAAAAAGTAATGTAAATGTTGTTCTAAAAAAACTAAAAGACCATAGCCACTTTTTATTTGATCAGTTGTTAGACATTACAGCCGTAGACCATCCGTCTCGTGAATTTAGATTTGATTTAATTTATATAATTCAATCTTTAAAAAATAATAAAAAATTAATACTAAAAACATACTTGAAAGAAAATGAAACTATAGAATCCATTACCTCAATCTACAAAGCTGCGGATTGGTATGAAAGAGAATGCTATGATCTTTTTGGTGTAGAATTTTTAAATCATCCCGATTTAAGAAGAATTATGACTGATTATAATTTTGAAGGGCATCCGCTTAGAAAGGATTTCCCACTTACAGGTCACACTGAAGTAAGATATGATGATTTAGAAAAAAAAGTTATTTATGAACCAGTAAAACTCAGCCAAGAATTTAGAGATTTTGATAGTGAATCACCTTGGGAAGGGATGAAAAATGATCTAATTGGTGATGAGAAATCAAAAATAGACAAAAGTTAAATATGAAAGAAGTTGAACTAAATACGACTACTATAAATTTTGGACCTCAGCACCCAGCAGCCCATGGTGTTTTAAGATTAGTTGTAGAACTAGAAGGTGAAGTCGTTAAAAGAGCTGAACCTCACATAGGCTTACTACACAGGGGCACAGAAAAACTTATCGAATATAAAACTTATCTTCAGGCTGTTCCTTATTTTGATAGACTTGATTATGTATCTCCTATGTGTCAGGAGCATGCTTTTGCCTTGGCCACTGAAAATCTTTTAAAAATAGAAGTTCCTCAAAGGGCCAAGTTTATCAGAGTTATATTTGCTGAGGTAACAAGAATATTAAATCATTTATTAAATATTCCTGCCTATGCAGCTGATATAGGAGCTGTTACTCCATTTTTATGGTGTTTTGAAGAAAGAGAAAAACTTCTAGAATTTCATGAAGCAGTTTCAGGTGCAAGGTTTCATGCAGCATATTTCAGGCCAGGAGGAGTACATCAAGATATGCCTGAAGGTATGGAAGAAAGATTGTTTGAGCATTTTAAAAAACTTCCAAAATTTATTGATGATCTTGAAGAACTTCTAACTAATAATAGAATTTTAAGACAAAGATCAGTAGATATTGGAATTATTTCAAAAAATGATGCAATAGAGTGGGGTTGTTCAGGCCCTGTTCTAAGAAGTGCGGGAGTACCTTGGGACTTGAGAAGATCCCAACCTTATGATGCATATGATAAAGTAGATTTTGAAATACCAATTGGGAAAAAGGGAGATTGTTTTGATAGATATCTAGTTAGGATTGAAGAGATAAGACAAAGTATTTCAATTATTAATCAATGCCTTCAACAAATAAAACCTGGAGATGTATCAGTTGAAGATAATAAAATTACACCACCAAAAAGAAATCAGATGAAAAAATCAATGGAAGCATTAATTCACCATTTTAAGCTTTTTACAGAAGGATACAGGGTCCCCGAAGGTAAAACTTATAATGCTGTTGAAGCGCCAAAAGGTGAGTTTGGTGTTTTTTTAGTTTCTGATGGTTCAAGTAAACCATATAGATGCAAAATCAGAGCACCTGGGTTTGCCCATCTTCAAATTTTAGATCAATTGTCTAAAGGGCATTTAATGGCAGATATCGCAGCAATTTTAGGAAGTCTAGATATAGTTTTTGGAGAAATAGATAGATAATGCATCATCCAGGAACAAATAATAAAGTATATCAAAAAATTAATGAAAATTTTGAATGGTCAAAAGATAATTTTGATAAAATTACTGTTATATTGAAAAAATATCCCTCAAATAAGATTCAAAGTGCTGTAATACCATTATTGGATCTCGCTCAGAGACAAAATAATGGTTGGTTGAGCAAAAACTCAATGGAAAAAGTAGCTGAGACTTTAAGTATGTCTTACATTAGAGTTTTAGAAGTAGCTACATTCTATTCAATGTTTAATTTAGAGCCAATTGGTCAAAACTTTGTTCAAATTTGCAGAACTACACCTTGTTGGCTAAGAGGAAGTGATAAGTTGTCTAAAGTTGCTCAAGAGGTTTGTGATACTAAAATTGGCGGAACTAGTGAAGATAAAAAGTTTACAGTTGTAGAAGTAGAATGTTTAGGAGCTTGTTGTAATGCTCCTATGATACAAATTAACGATAAATATTATGAGGATTTAGACGAAAATAATTTTAGAAAATTGCTTATTGATCTAAAGAGTAATAAATCAATCCAGTCGGGTTCTCAGATTGGAAGAAAATCATCTCAGCCAGAAAGAGAATTCTAATGCTTAAACAAAAAGATAAAATTTTTCAAAATCTTTATGGCTTTGATGATTGGAAATTAAAAGGTGCCAAAGAGAGAGGTATATGGTCAAATACAAGAGATTTAATAAAATTAGGTAGTGATAAAATAGTTGAGGAAATTAAAAATAGTCAACTACGTGGAAGAGGAGGTGCAGGTTTTCCTGCAGGTCTTAAATGGTCGTTTATGCCCAAAGACTCTGGTAAAAATCATTACTTGGTAGTTAATGCTGATGAGTCTGAACCAGGAACTTGCAAAGATAGAGAAATTTTAAGAAATGATCCCCACTTACTTTTAGAAGGTTGTTTAATTGCAGGTTTTGCAATGCATGCTCATACTTGCTATATTTATATAAGGGGTGAATATTATTCTGAATCTTCAAATTTACAAAAAGCTATTGATGAGGCTTATGAAAATAATCTAATTGGTAAAAATGCATGTGGTTCAGAATGGGATTTTGATATTTTTTTACATAGAGGTGCTGGTGCATATATATGTGGTGAAGAGACTGCTCTTTTAGAGAGTTTAGAGGGCAAAAAAGGTCAGCCAAGGTTAAAACCTCCATTTCCTGCAGGAGCTGGCTTATATGGATGTCCAACTACAGTTACTAATGTTGAAACTATAGCAGTATCTCCAACAATATTAAGAAGAGGATCTGCTTGGTTTGCTGGTTTAGGCAGACCTAATAATACAGGTACAAAAATATTTAGTATTTCAGGTCATGTTAATAATCCCTGCAATGTTGAAGAAGAAATGGGTATCCCTCTAAAAGAATTAATAGAAAATCATGCCGGAGGTGTAATTGGAGGTTGGGATAATCTTCTAGCTGTAATTCCTGGTGGAGCTAGTGTTCCACTACTTCCAAAATCTATTTGTGATAATATAAAAATGGATTTTGACAGTCTTAAAGAGGCTAAAAGTGGTCTTGGTACCGCAGCTGTTATTGTGATGAATAAATCAACAGATATTGTAGAAGCTATAGCACGGTTATCTCATTTTTATAAACATGAAAGTTGTGGCCAATGCACTCCTTGCAGAGAAGGAACAGGCTGGATGTATAGAATGATGGAAAAAATGATACATGGTAATGTTCAAAACCAAGACATAGATAAAATACTTGATGTTACAAAACAGATAGAAGGACATACTATTTGTGCATTAGGTGACGCAGCGGCATGGCCTATACAAGGTTTATTCAGACATTTTAGACCAGAAATAGAAAAAAGAATTGAAGAAAGAAACAGACGAGTTGCATAATGCCTAAAATAACAATTGATAATCAGGAAATAGAATTCGAAAATGGCATGACCGTGATGCAAGCATGTGAACAAGCTGGATCTGAAATTCCTAGATTTTGTTATCATGAAAAACTGTCTATAGCTGGAAATTGTAGAATGTGTTTGGTTGAAATGGAAAAGGCACCCAAACCTGTTGCTTCTTGTGCTATGCCCGCTGCTGACGGCATGGTAATTAAAACTAATTCTGAAATAGTCAAGAAGGCTCGAAAAGGTGTTATGGAGTTTTTATTAATTAACCATCCTTTAGACTGTCCGATTTGTGATCAAGGTGGTGAATGTGATTTACAAGACCAAGCAATGTATTATGGTTTTGATAAAACTAGATACGAAGAAAATAAAAGAGCAGTCCAAAATAAAAACATGGGACCTCTAGTTAAGACGATTATGACAAGGTGTATACATTGTACTAGATGCGTAAGATTTTCTACTGAGGTTGCAGGAGTTGATGATATAGGTTTATTAGGAAGGGGAGAAAATGCAGAAATAACTACATATCTTGAAAAGACTATTGACTCTGAGCTCTCTGGAAATGTTATAGACTTATGCCCTGTTGGAGCACTCACAAGTAAACCTTACGCTTTCAAATCTAGGCCTTGGGAACTTAACAAAACAGAAACTTATGATGTGTTTGATGGCATTGGTTCAAGTATTAGAATTGATACTAGAGGTAAAAAAGTTTTACGTGCACTACCTAGAATAAACGAAGAAATAAATGAAGAATGGATAAGTGATAAATCAAGGTTTGCAATTGACGGTCTTTCTAGGCAAAGATTAGATACTGTTTATATTAAGAAGTCTGGTAAATTACAAAAATCTAATTGGGATGATGCAATTACAAAAATTAAGCTCGAAATAATAAAAAGAGAGCAAAAAAATACCTTAATATTATCTGGAAAATTTACAGATATCGAAACAATATATGCGTCCAAAAAATTTAATGAAAAATTAGGTTCAAACTATTTTGATTGTAGATTTGATAATGCTCAATTTATAGAAAATTCACCTGATAGTTATAAATTCAATTCAACAATTCAGGAAATTGAAAACGCAGATGCAATTCTTCTAATAGGATCAAATCCAAGATGGGAAGCAGCAGTTTTAAATGCTAGAATAAGAAAAGCTTATATTGAAAATAATTGTAAAATTGCTCTAATTGGTCCAAAAATAGATTTAACCTATAGTTATGAGCATCTATCTGACTCATTAGAATATATAAATAAATTAAATGATAAAAGTAATTTTGGAAAAATATTAAAAAATTCCAAAAATCCACTTATTATTATAGGTACATCCGCTATAAATAATAAATATGGATCAATGATCCTTCAATCATGCGCATCTTTAGCAAAAAAAATTCAAAAAAATAAAGATGTAAACCCTCTTAATATTTTAAATCAAGATGTATCTAGAGTAGGTGCGTTGGAGCTTAAATTTTATAACAAAGAATTTAATAATGATTATCATTCAACAATTAAAAAATATTTAAGTAAAAATAAACCAGTTGTGTTTCTAATGGGCTTGGATGAAATTGATTTATCAATTTTAAAAGATTCTTTTGTAATTTATATGGGGCATAATGGAGATAGATCAGCTTCTATAGCTGATATAATACTTCCAACTCCAGCATATACAGAAAAATCTTCAACCTATATGAATATTGAGGGTAGAGTTTTTCAAACAACTAAATGTCATAATCCATTAGGGGATGCTAAAGAAGAATGGAAAGTTTTTAGAGCTTTAAGTGAAACAATGAAAAATAAACTAAATTTTAATAATCTTGTAGAATTAAGAAAAGAAATAATTTCTAACTTTAATTGTTTAGCGCATTTAAATGAAATTAATCCAGTTAAGAAAATCTCATTTGGTAAAAATCATAAAATTAATGATATAAAAGTTAGTTATAATATTGAAAATTTTTATATGAATGACTCAATATCAAGATCTTCAGAAACAATGGCACTTTGCACAAAAGATATATTGAGTAAAGTCGCATAAGATGAAATTTTCTTTTCTATATGATATAATTATTCCAGGATTGATAATTACTGCTCAAATACTTGCGGTAGTTTTGCCTGTACTTATATCAGTTGCTTTTTTGGTATATGCTGAAAGAAAAGTTTTAGCATTAATCCAACTAAGAAAAGGTCCTAACATTGTTGGTCCTTTTGGAATTCTACAAAGTTTTGCAGATGCGTTAAAACTTATCACCAAAGAAAATATAATTCCTAGTGGTTCAAATAAAGTTGTATTTATTTTAGCACCAATCATAACAATGGTATTAAGTCTAGCTGGTTGGGCTGTAATTCCTTTTGCGCCAGGATGGGTTGTTTCTGACATAAACGTTGGCATTATGTATCTCTTCGCTGTCTCATCATTAGGCGTTTATGGAATCATTATGGCAGGTTGGGCTAGTAATTCACAATATCCATTTTTAGGTGCATTAAGATCTGCGGCTCAAATGGTTTCTTATGAAGTATCTATTGGCTTTGTTATAATAACTGTTTTGCTATGTGTAGGGTCATTAAATTTATCTAAGATTGTTATGGCTCAACAAACTGTATGGTTTGCAATACCTTTATTACCAATGTTCATTATTTTTTTTATATCTGCTCTCGCAGAAACAAACAGACTACCTTTTGATCTTCCTGAAGATGAGTCTACACTTGTAGCTGGTTTTTTTACTGAATACTCTTCAGCTTCGTTTGTGTTATTTTTCTTAGGTGAGTATGCAAGTATGATTTTAATGAGTTCAATGACAGTAATTTTATTTTTAGGAGGGTGGCTTCCTCCTTTCGATATATTTCCCTTCAATGCTATACCAGGTGTAATTTGGTTCACAATTAAAATTATTTTTATATTGTTTCTTTTTATTTGGGTAAGAGGAACTTTTCCAAGATACAGATACGATCAATTAATGAGACTTGGTTGGAAAGTTTTTCTCCCATTTTCTTTGTTTTGGGTAGTCGCTACATCAGGGTTTTTAGTTTACTTCGATATGTTACCTAAATAGTATGTATAAAATAATTAAATCATTTACACTTTTTGAACTTCTTCAAGGTTTATATTTAACTTTTAAATATATATTTAAAGCAAAAGTAACAATTAATTATCCGCATGAAAAAGGTCCACTTAGCCCTCGCTTCAGAGGAGAACATGCTTTGAGGAGATATCCAAGTGGTGAAGAAAGATGCATAGCATGTAAGCTATGTGAAGCTGTTTGTCCTGCTCAAGCTATAACAATAGAAGCTGAACCAAGAGATGATGGTAGCAGAAGAACCACAAGGTATGATATTGATATGACTAAATGTATTTACTGTGGACTTTGTCAGGAGTCTTGCCCAGTTGATGCTATTGTCGAAGGTCCAAATTTTGAGTTTGCTACAGAAACAAGAGAAGAATTAATTTATAACAAAGATAAACTTTTAGAAAATGGTGATAGATGGGAGCAAGAAATTGCTCAAAATATATATCTAGATAGAGATTACAGATAGATATGATAGTATATTCACTTACATTTTACCTATTTTCATCAATTGCTGTCCTTTCTGCTTTGATGGTTATAAGTGCAAAAAACCCAGTTCACTCAGTATTATTTTTAATACTTAGTTTTGTAAATGCTTCCGGTCTTTTTGTTTTATTGGGTGCTGAATTTTTGGCAATGATATTAGTTGTTGTTTATGTAGGAGCAGTAGCAGTTCTTTTTCTTTTTGTAGTAATGATGCTTGATATAAATTATATTAAATTAAGAGAGGGTTTTCTTCAATACCTGCCATTTGGAGCTTTACTTGGAATTGTTCTTGTTATTGAGCTAGGTATTTTATACCTAACAGATATTTCATCTAATATTAATAGCTCTGAAGAAGCTTTAGAGCCTAGAATTTATGAAATAGAAAATACAAAAATGATTGGAGAAATTCTTTATACTAAGTATTTTTATTTATTTCAAATATGTGGAATTATTTTGCTTGTTGCAATGATAGGATCAATCACACTAACTCTTAGAGATAAAGGTGGTGTAAAAAGACAGAATATTGATAATCAAAACTCAGTAAATGCTTTAAATGCAATTGATAAGAAAAAAGTAAAATTAGGAGAAGGTATTTAGTAAATGATTTCTCTTGAGCATTATCTTTTCTTAGGTGCAATTATTTTTACATTAGGTGTTCTTGGCATCTTTCTAAATAAGAAAAATTTGATAATTATTCTGATGTCAATTGAACTGATTTTGTTATCAGTTAACATAAATTTTATTGCTTTTTCATCTTTTATTAATGACATATCAGGTCAAATATTTGCAATGCTTACTTTAACTGTAGCTGCCGCTGAAGCAGCAATTGGATTGGCAATTTTGGTAGTTTTTTTTAGAAATCTTGGAACCATTGAAGTTAATAAAATTAATAAATTAAAAGGATAAAATGGCTGTTTCTATAATTTTTTTACCTTTTATCAGTTTTCTTTTTTGTTTTTTATTTGGAAGACTATTTAACTTTAGAGTGTACCAAATTACTTCAACTTCTACATTGTTTATTTGTGCAATACTTTCATGGGTAATTTTTTCTCAATATTTAGGAAGTAAAGATACGCAAATTATTTATATTTTAAATTGGATTACATCTGGGTCTTTTATTGTAAACTGGTCAATTAGACTTGATACACTTACAGCGGTAATGTTTATTGTAGTTACAACCGTTTCTGCTTGTGTTCATATGTACTCAATTGGGTATATGGAAGAAGACCCCTCAAAAATACGTTTTATGGGATATTTAAGTTTGTTTACATTTTTTATGCTAGTATTAGTTTCTAGTAATAATTTATTACAAATGTTTTTTGGATGGGAAGGTGTAGGTTTAGCATCTTATTTGTTGATTGGTTTTTGGTATCAAAAAGATACGGCTAACAAAGCAGCTATGAAAGCTTTTATAGTAAATAGAGTTGGTGATTTTGGCTACGCTATTGGAATAGCAGGAATATTTTTTGTTTTTGGATCAATTAGTTTTGATACAATTTTTAATCAAGTAGAGATATTTAAAGAGCATCAAATTACATTTCTTTCAATTGATCTTCCTACTTTGGATCTTTTATGTTTTTTATTGTTTATCGGAGCGATGGGTAAGTCTGCCCAACTTGGTTTGCATACATGGTTGCCCGATGCTATGGAAGGACCAACTCCAGTTTCAGCATTAATTCATGCAGCAACAATGGTAACTGCTGGGGTATTTTTGGTAGCTAGAATGAGTCCAATGTATGAATTCGCAGAAATAACAAATTTATTTATTACTTTTATTGGTGCAGCAACTGCAATATTTGCGGCTTCAATAGCTTTAACACAAAATGATATAAAAAGAGTAATTGCTTATTCAACATGTAGCCAGTTGGGTTATATGTTTTTTGCTGCTGGTGTTGGTGCATATAACGCATCAATATTTCATTTGACAACTCATGCTTTTTTTAAAGCATTATTATTTCTATCAGCTGGATCAGTAATTCACGCAATGCATCATGAACAAGATATGACAAGGATGGGTGGACTTTTTAAAAAAATTCCATTTACTGCAACGATGATGTGGATTGGATCACTTGCTATAATAGGTTTTCCGTACTTATCTGGTTATTATTCAAAGGAGAGTATTTTAGAAAATGCCTATTATACTTCAAATAGCATTGCTTATTTTGCATATATAGTTGGAATTGTAACAGCTTTGCTTACAGCATTTTATTCATGGAGATTATTATTCTTAACATTTCATGGAGAAAATAGATCAGAAATTAAAATATATAATCATGCACATGAATCGCCTATGGTAATGACAATTCCATTATTTATCTTAGCACTTGGATCAATATTTTCTGGTATAATTTTTGCAGATTATTTTATAGGTTATTACAAAAAAGAATTCTGGGATGGTGCATTAATATTATCACATAGTACTCACAAATATCTACCATTATCTCAATCATTAATATCAAAGTTTGCTGTTGCACTTGGTATTTTTATTTGTGTATTTATTTATTCAAATAATAAACAAAGAGCTAAAAATATAAGTTATAATTTAGATCCTCTATATTCTATCTCTAAAAATAAATGGTATGTTGATGAATTATATCAACGTATATTTGTTAATACCTTTTTTAAAATGGCTAACTTTTTCTGGAAAAGAGGTGATGAGAAAACTATTGATGGTTTAGGTCCTAACGGTATTTCTTGGTTTATAAAAAAATCGTCAATTTATGTAAGTATGTTTCAATCTGGATATTTATTTCATTATGCATTTGCAATGCTAGGTGGGTTAGTAATAATTCTTACTTGGTTCATATATTACTAAATGATTAATTGGCCTTTACTTTCAGTGATAATTTTTCTTCCTTTAATTGGAGGCATTATCATTCTTTTTATTAAGGAGGATGACTTAACTTCAAATAACATAAAATGGTCTGCTCTTTTGACATCAATTGGTACATTCATACTAAGTTTAACATTATGGTTTCAATTTGATTATTCAAATCCTACATACCAATTTGAAGAAAAATTTAGGTGGTTTGATGATTTCAATTTTCATTATAATATAGGGGTTGATGGTGTTTCATTATTCATGATTTTATTAAGTACTTTTTTAACACCAATTTGTATTCTTGCGAGCTGGAGTAACGTTAAGAAAAGAATAAAAGAATATATGCTTGCATTTTTATTTCTAGAAACTGTTATGATAGGTATGTTTGCTTCTATAGATATACTTTTATTTTACATTTTTTTTGAGGCCGTATTAATTCCAATGTACTTAATTATTGGAATATGGGGAGGAAAAAGAAGAATATATGCTTCATTTAAATTCTTTCTTTACACTCTGCTTGGATCAGTTCTCATGTTAATTGCAATAATTGTTATGTACAGAAATACAGAGTCTATGAGTATAGAAGCTCTTCAGGGAAATTTTTTCTTATTTGATACCCAGGTTTTTTTATGGCTAGCCTTCTTTGCATCCTTTGCAGTAAAAATACCTATGTGGCCATTTCATACATGGTTGCCTGATGCTCACGTTGAGGCACCAACCGCTGGTTCAGTTATATTAGCTGGAGTACTTTTAAAAATGGGGGGTTATGGATTTATTCGTTTTTCAGTCGGAATGCTTCCTGAAGCAACTAACTTCTTTATTCCACTTATTATGATACTAAGTATCATTGCCATAATCTATACCTCTCTTATTGCTTTAGCTCAAACTGATATTAAAAAATTAATTGCATATTCTTCAGTAGCCCATATGGGAATTGTAACTATAGGGATTTTTTTAGTAAATCAGCAAGGCTTAGAAGGAGCAATGTTGCAAATGATTAGCCATGGAATAGTTTCAGCAGCATTATTTTTATGTGTAGGAGTAATATATGATCGTATGCATACTAGAGAAATTAGTTTTTATGGCGGTCTTGTTAAAAGAATGCCATTATATGCAACAGTATTTATGATTTTTATGCTAGGCTCCGTAGGTTTGCCAGGTACTAGTGGGTTTGTAGGAGAATTTCTAGTAATTATTGGAGCATTTAAAATTTCAAGTTACATTGTCATAGGGGCAGCATTTGGAATAATTTTATCAGCAGTTTATATGTTATATCTATATAAAAGAATAATTTTTGGTGAAATTACTAATGTCAAACTTTCTGAAATTTTGGATATCAATACAAGAGAAAAATTAATTCTTATTCCACTTGCTATATCAGTAATTATTATGGGGATTTTTCCAAATGTTTTTCTTGATCCCATGAGATTATCTCTTGAGCTAATTATCACTAATTATGAATTGGCAAATGCTAGATAATATATTTGGAGTTGTTTTAATACCAGAAATATTTTTAGCGATATTATCTTTTGTTTGTTTAATATTTGGTCTTTATTTAAAAAAAAATGCTTTTAGGCAAACATCTAATTTTGCAGTTTTAATTTTATTAATAACGTTATTACTTGTATACTTAGATTTTGAGTCAGATTTTGCCAATTATCAAAATTTATTTAGCAACTCATCTTTTATAGATTTTTTTAAAATATTAGTTCTTATGGGTTCTGTAGCAAGTATTTTAATCTCAAAAGAATATTTTTTATCAATGAAACTTAAAAATTTTGAAATACCAATTCTTCTATTGTTCTCTACTCTTGGTATGATGCTAATGGTTTCAGCAAATAATTTAATGTCAATGTATTTGGCAATAGAATTGCAAAGCTTAGCTTTATACGTGGTAGCTGCAATAAAAAGAGATTCTCTATCTTCTGCAGAATCAGGTGTTAAATATTTTATATTAGGAGCTTTATCTTCAGGCATACTTTTATATGGAATGTCATTGGTTTACGGTTTTACAGGATCAATGAATTTTAATAGCATTAATATTATTATTTCAAATTACAATAATCTTAATTTAGGACTTATTTTTGGGTTAGTTTTTGTACTTGTGGGATTAGCTTTTAAGGTATCTGCAGTGCCATTTCATATGTGGACACCAGATGTATACGAGGGAGCGCCAAATTCGATAACAGCTTTTTTTGCAATAGTTCCTAAGATTGCAGCAGTCGCCTTAATCTACAGATTTTGCCTAATTCCTTTTGAACACTTTTATTCTGAATGGGCTCAAATAATTACTTTTTTATCTATAGCATCAATGTTTTTAGGAGGAATTGCAGCTATCGCCCAATCCAATATTAAAAGACTACTTGCTTATAGTTCAATTGGTCATGTTGGATATATTTTAATAGCATTAGTTGCCGCTAATAATGATGGTATTAAAGCCGCTTCTATTTATATGTTTTCTTATATGATAATGAATGTAGCAATATTTGCTATAATATTATCAATAAAAATCAAAAATGAATATTTAGTTGAGATTAATGATTTAAAAGGACTAAGTAGATCTAATCCAATTGTTAGCATTTCAATTGCGATTATAATGCTTTCAATGGCTGGAATTCCTCCTTTCATAGGTTTTTTTGGTAAATTTTATGTTTTTATAGCTGCCATAAAACAAGAGCTATATGTACTGTCTGTATTAGGGGTCATTGCAAGTGTAATATCTGCTTTTTATTATCTCAAAATCATTAAAGTTATGTTTTTTGATGAAAACATTGAAGATAGGAAAATAAATTTTAAAATTTCTCTTCAATCTAAGCTATTTCTTGCAATATGTTTATTTTTAATAATTTGTTTTATATTTTATCCTTCAATATTAATAAATATCTCAGCAACCTTAGAATTATAGACAATGTCTTTAGATGGTATCAAATCTTTATTATTAAAAAATAAATTTGATTTTTATTTTCTAAATGAAGTTGATTCTACTATGTCAAAAATTAAAAATTTAACTTCTAAGAAGCATATTTGCTTAATGGCAAATAAGCAAAATAAAGGTATTGGAAGAAGAGGTGCAAAATGGATAAGTCCGAAAGGAAATGTTTATATTTCACTACTATTAAAAAATATATTAGGTTTAGAGAGTCATTTTCTTAACACTGCATATACTTCAAACATTATTTGTGATGTAATAGAAAAAATATGCAATGTTGAGACTAAAATTAAATGGCCAAATGATATAACTATAAAAGATAAAAAAATATGTGGAATAATATCAGAAATTTACAACAAAAATAATGAAATATTTATAATTACTGGATTTGGAATAAATATTATATCATCTCCTGAAGTTAATGATTATGAAACAACATATATTAATAAATATGATATAAATATAGATAATATAGCATTTGTATATAGTTTGATGGAGGAATATTTAACAAATTTAAATCTTTTAAAAAATAATTCTAATATCATAATGAAGAAGTATAAATTAAGACTAAAATTCTTAAAAGAAAATATTAAATTAAAGTTTGATGACAATAATATTAAAGAGGGAATTTTTTATGATTTAAATTACGATGGTTCAATAAAATTTAAATCAAATTCTGTATTTCAAAATATTTATAATGCAAGAATAGTAAAATGATAGTTATTGATGTAGGGAATACTAATATAGTAGTTGGAGTTTATTTAAAAGAAAAATTAAAAAAAGTATTTAGAATTAATACAGAAAAAAATAAAAAAAAATTTAAATCAAAATTTGATGTTTTTTTGCTTACTAACAAAAAAATATTATTTAATTCTAAGGTTAAGACCTGCGTTCTATCTTCAGTCGTACCTTCTCTTAATGGTCTTATAAAAAAAAGTTTTATTAATAAAAATTTTGAATTTTATATAATTAATTCAAAAAATATTCCTATTAATACTAAAATAAACTATAAATTAAATCAAATTGGGTCTGATAGAGTCGCAAATTATATTGCAATTCACAATAGAGGAATTTCTAATTGTATAATTATTGATTTTGGAACAGCAACTACATTTGATGTAATTAAAAATAGTCAATATTATGGCGGTCTTATTTTTCCAGGGTTAACATTATCAATGAATTCATTGGTTAATAGTACTGAACTATTAAAAAAATCAAAAATTTCTAAGGCAAAATCTATTATAGCGCGAGACACTATTTCATCAATCAAATCTGGTTTCTATTTCGGCTACTTACATGCAATAAATGGTATCTTAAAACAAATAATATCTGAAAATAAGTTCAAGCCTAAAATATATATTACTGGTGGATTTGGAGAAATATTTAGGGATAAAATACATTTCAAACCTATATACAATAAGTACTTAACATTAGAAGGAATTAGAGTGATTGGAGAAAACTTACAAAATGCATAAAAACTTAAATTTAAATGATATTAATGAAGGCCTCCATTTTTTATCATTAGGTGGAATAGGAGAAATTGGTGCAAATTGTTACTTGTATGGTTGTGACGGAAGATGGATTATGATTGACTTAGGACTTTCATTTGCAGATGAAAAATTTCCAGGTGTTGATTTGTTGGTACCCAAGATTGACAATATTGATAGCATTGAAGATAAACTTGAAGCAATAATAATCAGCCATGGACATGAAGATCATGCAGGGGCTGTTGCTTTTTTTGCTAATAAAATAAAATGTCCAGTATATGCAACTAAATTTGCAATGCTATTAATAGAAAACAGATTAAAAGAATTTTCTAAAGTTGAAGGTTTTTCTTTAATTGAAATTAATTTAAATAAAAGACTTTCATTAAAAAATTTTACTCTTGATTTTATTCCGACTACTCATTCAATACCTGAGCCAAGTGCAATTGTCATTTCTACATCATATGGATCATTACTCCATACTGCTGATTGGAAAATAGATCAGACTCCAACGCTCGGTAGCGAATTTTCTAAAGATAAATTTGAACAAATTGGAAATAATGGTCTACTTGCATTAATAGGTGATTCTACAAATGCTAACGTACCTGGAAAATCACAGTCTGAGAATGATGTTAAAGAAGAATTAGTAAGTATTTTTTCTAGATTTTCAAATAGGATAGTTGTTACTTGTTTTTCATCAAATATTGCTAGAATGAAAAATATTATTCATGCGGCAAAAAAAAATAAAAGAAAAGTTGCATTAGTTGGCAGAAGTATGAAAAAAAATATTGAGATAGCTAAAAAATGTGGTTACTTTAATGATGATGATGTTTTTATAAATGAGGATGAAGCATCATATATTCCTAGAGAAAACTTAGTTATAATCTGCACAGGTAGTCAAGGCGAAAAAAGATCGGCTCTTTACAGAATTGCTTACAATTCCCATCAGCATTTGCATTTAGAGTCAGAGGATGTAGTTATATTTAGTTCACGTGATATTCCTGGTAATGAAAAATCTATTAACAACTTAAAAAATTTACTAGTAAGACAAAGAGTTGAAGTCGTTACTGCCGATGATGACTTAGTTCATGTATCTGGACATGGCTACGCCGAAGAGATTAAACAAATGTACAGCTGGACGAAGCCTTATATTTCAATACCTGTGCATGGTGAACCAATGCATTTAGAAGCACATAAACAGTTATCTAATTCTTCACAAGTGCCTTTTACTAAAATTTTAGAGAATGGAAAATGTCTTCAAATTGCTCCAGGCGAGCCAAAGATTGTAGAAAAATTTGAAACTGGAAAACTTATAGTCGAAGGTAAAAATTTATACGACTCTGATTCCTCTTTTATAAAAGAAAGACGTAAATATTCATTTGAGGGACTTGCCCTCATATCTTTAATTATAAATGATAATGATAATACTATAAACAAAAATATTAAAATTACTTTCAAGGGATTGCCAGAAATTGATGAAAATGAAATAACGAATGATTTTAAACTAATATTTATTGAAAGTTTTATTAAACTAAATAATTCCCAAAAATCATCTGATAAAATTGTTTCCGATTTAATTAAAAATAACTTAAAAAAAATTATGAAAAATTCTTTTCAAAAAAAACCAGAAATTGAAGTTCATTTAATTAGATCTTAATGGCAATTTTCACGCATGTTCTAATATTTATTTTAATATGGTGGGTTTTATTCTTTATAATTTTACCTCTTAAAATTAAAATTCCTCATGAAACTGAGATTGGGTATGCAAAGAGTGCTCCAAGTAAACCATTTTTATTGATAAAATTCTTGTTAACCTCTTTAATATCAGGGGTAATTTTATTTTTTTTGATTTTCTTTGGTTTTGATTTATCAACTATATTTAATAAATGAAATATTCTAATTTTTTTCTTCCTACCCTGAAAGACGCTCCATCAGATGCAGAAATAATATCTCACAAATTGATGATTAGAGCTGGTATGATTAAACAATCTAGCGCTGGTATATATTCATGGTTGCCATTAGGCTTGTTAGTATTAAAAAAAATTGAGCAAATAGTCAGGGAAGAACAAAATAATGCTGGTGCAATTGAACTTCTTATGCCTACAATACAATCATCTGATTTATGGATTAAATCTGGAAGATATGATGACTATGGAAAAGAAATGTTACGTATTACAGATAGAGGTGGTAGAGAAATGCTTTATGGACCAACCAATGAAGAACTAATTACAGATATTTTTCAATCACATATAAACTCATATAAAGATCTACCCAAAAATCTCTATCACATACAATGGAAATTTAGAGACGAAGTAAGGCCAAGATTTGGAGTTATGAGAGGAAGAGAATTTCTAATGAAAGATAATTATTCTTTTGATTTAAATGAGGAAGAAGCAAAAAAGTCATATGATATAATGTTTAAAGCCTATATCAAAACTTTTATTAGAATGGGATTAACACCAATTTCACTTAGAGCAGAAACTGGGCCTATTGGGGGAAATTTAAGTCATGAGTTTCAAATACTTGCTAAGACAGGTGAAAGTACGCTTTATTACGATAAAAAGTTAGAAACTCTTAATCCTGAAAAGATTGATCCTGATGAACTTCAATCTTTTTATGCTGCTGTAGATGATCAGCATGATGAAAAAAATTGCCCTATATCAAAAGAAAATTTAAAGATTTCAAAAGGCATAGAGGTTGGACATATATTTTATTTTGGAACAAAATATTCTGAAAAATTAAATGCTTTTATACAGGATCAAAATGGTAATAATATTCCAGTCCATATGGGTTCCTATGGAATAGGTGTTTCTCGTCTAGTTGGAGCAATTATAGAAGCACATCATGATGAAAAAGGAATACAGTGGCCAATTTCGGTAGCACCATTTAAAATTGCAATAATTAATTTAATGCCTGATGATCAAGATTGTGCCACAAAATCAATAGAATATTATGAATATTTTATGAAAAATAAATTAGAAGTAATATTAGATGACAGAATATGCAGTATTGGAAAAAAACTTTCTGATAATGATCTAATAGGTATACCAATTCAAATTATAATTGGAAAAAGAGATTTGAAAGATGGTACTGTTGAAGTTAAAAATCGTCAAAATAATGAAGCTGTAAAAATTGGAGTTGATGATGCAATCAAATTTGTAGAAAACAAAATAAAGTCATAAATGCTATCAAGATCGGAAAGATTGTTGATTTTTAGATTTTTATTTTCTAAAAAATCAGATGGATATATTTCTATATTTTCTTGGTTTTCTATTGTTGGTATTAGCTTAGGTGTAGCTGCAATAATAATTGTAATGTCAGTTATGAATGGTTTTAGAATTGATCTTACTAATAGGATAATTGGTATTAATTCACATTTAAATATTTTTTCAATTCAAAATAAAATAAGCAATTTAGATATTAATTTACTTTTCAACAATCTAAATAAAAATAATTACTTAAAATACTATAAACTTTTAGAAACAAATGGTTTAGTTATAAAGGAAAGTTACTCAAAGGGTGTATTAATTAAAGGGTACGATAAATATAACAAAAACCATTATATTAAAAATAGTATTATCGCAGGATCTTCAATCAAATCTAGCAATCAAACAATTATAGGGGACTCATTAGCTAACAAATTAAATGTAACGGTAGGTGATAAAATTAAAATAGCAATTCCAAAGACTGATAAAACTATATTGGGTAATATACCTAGATTTAAGAATCTAGAAATTATAGGTATATTTGATTTTGGTTTATACGAATATGATTCTAATTTAATTTTTTTATCATCTAGTTTAGTAAGGAAATTACTTTTGTATGATGAAAATAATTATAATAAAATTGAATTTTTTGTAAAAAATCCTAGCGAAGTTGAGAAACTTAAAGAGCAACTTCAATTAAACATTTTGCAAACAAATTCTAATTTATATGCAGTTTCATGGAAAGATGATAATAAAACATTGATTAATGCTCTTAAAGTAGAAAAAAATGTCATGTTCATTATTTTATCTCTAATAATACTAGTAGCATCATTAAACATAATTTCTGGATTAATTATATTTGTTAAGGAGAAAAATAAAGATATTGGTATTTTAAAAACTATTGGAATGACTAATAAAAGTATTGTGAAAGTTTTTTTTATAATTGGTATATCAATAGGCTTGATAGGATCGCTTTTTGGTCTAATTATTGGAATTCTGTTTAGTTTAAATATTAGTTCAATTCAATATTTTCTAGAGAGTTTTTTAGATACAAAATTATTCTCTGAAGAAGTATATTATTTATCCTCCTTACCATCAAAAATAAGCATTAATGAAGTTATTGCTGTTCTAATAACTGCAATCTTAATTTCAATTTTATCCTCAATTTTCCCAGCTCTCAGATCTGCAAAGATTGATCCAATTAAAAGTATCAGAAGTGAATAATACGAATTTTATAATAGAAATATCTAATCTTAATAAAAATTATATAATTGAAAATAGAGAAAATATTGAAATAATTAAAAATTTAAATTTCAAATTAAAAAGAAATTCTAAAATTTCTATTGTAGGGCCATCAGGATCAGGAAAATCAACTTTTCTTAACATACTTGGTTTACTTGATAGACAATTTGAGGGTTCATATTTATTTAAAGGAAAAAATGTATTATCAATTTCTGATCATAAATTAAATAATATCAGAGGTTCTTCCGTTGGTTTCATTCACCAGTTTTTTCATCTGATACCTGAGTTAACAGCAATTGAAAACGTCATGCTTCCATATTTAATAAACAATAATAGTGAAAATTCATTTGAAATTGCGCAAAAGATACTTTTTGAATTTGGACTTGAGGATCGTATTCGCTTTAAACCATTAAAACTATCGGGTGGTGAGCAACAAAGAGTTGCAATAGCAAGGTCTTTGATAAACAATCCAGATATAATACTTGCTGATGAAATGACAGGAAATCTTGATGAGAATACAGCTAACAAGATTTTCACTTTTTTTATTAAATATATAGAACAAAATAAAAAAACTTTAGTATATGTAACACATAACAAAAAATTCGCTTTTTTTGCTGATGAGATCTATAATTTTAATAATAAAAAAATATTTTTAAATGAATAACCCCTTTATTCACCTTCGAACTTTATCATCTTACTCTCTTTCTGAAAGCACTCTTAAGATTAATAATTTAGTTTTAAATGCAAAAAAAAATAATATGCCTGCAATTGCTATAACTGATAACAATAATATGTTTGGAGTTTTTGAATTTTCACAAGAATGTATACAAAATAACATTCAGCCTATAATTGGTTCATCTATTAATTTTATTGATTTTAAAACTAATAGTAAAATTTCACAATTAACCTTTCTTGTTCAAAATGAAATTGGTTATAGAAATCTGTTAAACCTTAGCTCTTTGTCACATTTAAATAATTCAAAAGATATTGGCATTAATCTAACCCAAATTGAAAAAAACTTTGAAGGCTTATTCTGCTACTTAGGTGGTGAGTTTAATCCTATACTAATATTAAACAATGAAAATAGAAAAAATGAAATCAATAATTTAATAATAGATTTAAAAAGAATATTTAAAGAAAATCTACTTTTTGAAATTCAAAGAATAAATGATCCAATTATTGATATGTTTGAGACAGAATTTATTAGTTTATCTAAAAAATATGACATTCCACTTATTGGAACAAACAACATTAAATATGCTCATAAAGAAGATTTTTCAGCTCACGATGCTCTTTTGTGTATAGCACAAAAATCAACAATAAATAATTCTCAAAGAGATACTTCAAATGAAAATATTTATTTTAAGTCATCTGAGGAAATGAAATTAGTCTTCAGTGATATACCTGAAATAGAAATTAATAATTTTAAAGTTGCTCTTACTTGTAATTATTTTCCAGAAGAAACGAAGCCTAAACTACCAAAATTTCAAAACTCATTAAATTTAACGGCAGAAGATTATCTTCTAAAATTTTCCCAAATAGGCTTGAAAGAGAAAGTTGAGAAATTAAATTTACCAAATCAAAAAACTTATTATGAAAGACTAGATTACGAAAATGAAATCATTATTAGAATGGGTTTTGCTGGCTACTTTTTAATAGTTGCTGATTTTGTAAATTGGGCAAAAAAAAATAATATACCTGTTGGACCTGGAAGAGGCTCTGGTGCGGGTAGTTTGGTTGCTTGGTCATTAGGTATCACTGATTTAGATCCACTTCAATATAATCTCCTTTTTGAGAGATTTCTTAATCCTGAGAGAGTTTCAATGCCTGATTTTGACATAGATTTTTGTCAAACTAGAAGAGATGAAGTTATTGAATATGTCAATAAAAAATATGGTAGTGAATGTGTAGCACATATTATAACTTTTGGTACTTTAGCGTCTAGAGCTGCTGTAAGAGACATAGGAAGAGTATTAGAAGTCCCATATGGCGAGGTTGATTCATTTGCTAAACTTATTCCATTTAATCCTTCAAATCCTCTAACTTTAAGTGAGTCAATCAAGTCTGAAAGAATATTGCAAGAAAGAATTAATAATGATGAAAGAATCTCTAATGTTATTGACGTAAGTTTAAAAATTGAGGGTACACATAGACACGCATCTACACATGCAGCTGGAGTGGTTATAGGTCATGAGAAAATTTCCAAAGTTGTGCCATTATATAAAGATCAGAATACAAATACGAATGCCACTCAATTCTCTATGAAATATGTTGAAAAGGCAGGATTAATAAAATTTGATTTTTTAGGATTAACAACATTATCAATTATTGATGACAGTGTTAAATTAATAAAAAAAGAGAAAAATGATTTTTCAATTAACAATATTATGCTTAATGATAAAAAAACTTATGAACAATTAAGTAAAGGGGACACAGTTGGAATATTTCAATTAGAGAGTAATGGAATGGGCAGTGTACTCAGACAATTACAACCAGATAGATTTGAAGAAATTATAGCAGTTGTAGCATTATTTAGACCCGGGCCAATGGATAATATACCATCTTTTTGTAATAGAAAACATGGGCGCGAAAATATAGATTATATTCATGATCTTTTAGAAAGTGTTTTAAAAGAAACATACGGTATCATTGTTTATCAAGAGCAAGTGATGCAAATAGCTCAAGTATTATCAAATTATTCATTAGGTGAAGCTGATTTATTAAGAAGAGCAATGGGAAAAAAAATCCAAAAAGAGATGGATATGCAAAAATCAAGATTTATTGAAGGAGCAGTAAAAAATAATATTAACAAAAAAGAAGCTTCAAAAATTTTTGATTTAGTTGATAAATTTGCTGGATATGGATTTAATAAAAGTCACGCTGCTGCTTATGCACTAATATCTTATCAAACAGCTTTTTTAAAAGCAAATTTTCCTCATGAGTTTATTACAGCTACATTAAATTATTCAATTGATAGAACAGACAAAATTATTTTACTTAAACAAGAAATAGAAAGATTAAATATTCCATTTTTAAAACCTGATATTAACAATTCTGAAGCTTTATTTTCTATTGAAAATAATAATAAAGTCAAATCAATTAGATTTGGCTTAGGTGCAATTAAAGGTGTTGGAATTAAATCAATAACTGGTCTAATAGAAGAAAGAAAAAAAAATGGTAAATATAAAAATATTATTGATTTTTTAAAAAGAGTTAAAACTGATGTTATCAATAAAAGACAACTTGAAAAACTTATACAAGCTGGAGCATTTGATGAAATTGAAGATAATAGGTCAAAGTTATTTATTAATGTTCCAAAATTTGTAGAACTCTACGGTGGAGAAAAAAGTCAGAATCAAGACTTATTATTTGAAGATACTGAAATATCATTTGATGATAAGAATTTATTTCACCAGACTTATAAAAAATGGAATAGTTTAGAATTATTAACCAATGAGTTAGACGTAATAGGTTTTTATTTTTCTGATCACCCTCTAAATTATTTTCCAAAAAAATTTTTTGATACCTTGAAAATTGAGAGTTTTAAAAAAATACTAAATTCTGCAAAAATGACTAATACAAAGGTTTGTGGTGCTATCTTAGATATAAAGGAAAGATCTAACAAAGATGGAAAAAAATATGCTTTTATAACAGTATCTGATAAAGATTATCAATTTGAATTATCAATATTTAGTGACAGCCTTTATAAATATAGACCAATATTAAAAGAAGGTAATATTTTAATATTTGAAATAGATATTATTAAAAGAAATTCAGATACACGTTTTATCATTAAAAAAGTTTCTCCTTTAGAAAAAATCTTTAATGAGTACAAACTTAATTTTAGTATTTATTCATCTGTGGATAATATAATTGAGGTAAAAGAAAAAGTGTTTGAAAGCGTTCCTCTTAAAAATGGAAATTTAGATTTATTTATAAACCTAGACAATAAATTAATTAACTTTAATTTTAATAAATATTCAATTAAGTCATATAAGGCTCTAGATGATCTAAAAAACGCAAAAATACTAGATTATTCATTAGAAATATCTTGAAAAAAAAAATTATTCAAATATTACCAAAAAAAATTAAATCTAGCACACAGAAAAAACCGGTGTTTTTATTTCTGTGGAGGTTAAACCGGAGGAAATAATGAATCTACCCGAGATTAAAATTGAAGACTTACTAGAGTCTGGAGTTCATTTTGGACATAATGTTAGAAGATGGAATCCTAAAATGAAAGAATATATATATGGTGTTAGAAATAACGTCCATATATTTGATTTAAGAATAACAGTAGATTTACTTAACGTTGCATTAACAAAAATACATGAAACAATAAGTAAATCAGGCAAAATTCTTTTTGTAGGTACAAAAAAACAATGTGAAGAAACTGTAAAAGAGCTAGCAATGATTAATAATAATTATTATGTAAATAAAAGATGGCTTGGCGGTACACTTACTAATTGGAATACAATATCAAAATCAATTAAAAGATTAGAAGACATTGAGAGTTTCATTAATGACGATATATCATCTAAAAATATTTCAAAGAAAGAATTACTAGATATTTCAAGAGAAAAACAAAAACTCGAATTAAATATTGGCGGTATTAGAAGTTTAAATGGTAAGCCTGATCTTTTGGTAATATTCGATGTTTTAAAAGATAAGATTGCTGTTCTTGAAGCAAAGAAATTAAATATTCCAGTTGTTGGTATAGTTGACTCAAACGCAGACCCTGAGATGATTGATTACATCATTCCAGGTAACGATGATGCATTAAGGTCAATTAATTTATATAAAAAATACTTTAGTGATACTATTGAGGATGCTGTTAATTATCAAAGTAAAAAACTGAATGAAGAAAAAACTGATTAAAAAAATATATATAGGAGTAAATTAAAATGGAAATCGCTGATCTTATTAAAGATTTAAGGAATAAAACAGGCGCAGGTTTTTTAGATTGCAAAAATGCTCTTAATCAAAATAACAATAATTTGGATGAGGCTGTCGAATTTCTAAGAAAAAAAGGTTTAGCTAAAGCTTCAAAAAAATCTACTAGAGAAGCAAACGAGGGTGCAATTGGAATTTATTCAAATGAAAAAATAACTGCAATTTTAAAAATAAATAGTGAAACTGATTTTGCTGCTAAAGGCGATAAGTTCTTAAACTTTATGGATGAATTAGGGCAATTAATAATTGATACTAATAATGCCAATCTTACAAAAGATGAATTTCTCAATTTAAAATTGCATGATAGTTTAGTTTCTGATTATTTTAAAAATATGATTTCGCAAATTGGTGAGAATTTAATTTTGAACGAAATGTTAATTTATGAAACACATAATTCATTTTATTCCAGTTATATTCATAATAGTTATAGAAAAAACATTGGTAAAATTATCTCATTAGTTGAATATTCAGCTAATAATAATAATGAAGAAATTAAGACTTTATCTAAAAATTTATGTATGCATGTAGCTGCAATGAAACCTGAATCTCTAGATATTTCAGATCTTAATCCAAAAATAATAGAAAATGAAAAAAAAATACAAAGGGAACTTATTTTAAACTCTGGCAAACCTAATAATATAATTGAAAAAATATTAGAAGGTAAAATGAATAAATTTTTTTCTGAAGTTACATTATTGAATCAAAATTATATTCTTGATCAAGATAAAAAAGTTAGTGATGTATTACAATCATTTAATAAAAGCCATAAATTTGAAATAATTTCTTTTAATATTGTAAACTTATAATGTCTGAAAGAATTTTAATTAAAATTTCAGGTGAATCTTTAATGGGCAATTCAGATTATGGTATAGATGTATCTACAATTAATAAAATATCAGAAGAAATCAAAAAAGTTTATAAAAAAAAATATCAAATTAGTATAATTATTGGAGGTGGAAATATCTTCAGAGGTATTAAAGGTGCTTCTGAAGGAATAGATAGATCTACTTCAGATTATATGGGAATGCTTGCAACAGTTATGAATGCTTTATCTTTACAAAGCAGCTTAGAGAAAATAAATATTCCAACTAGAGTTCAGTCTGCTATTTCAATGTCTCAAATTGCTGAACCATATATAAGAAGAAGAGCGATAAGACATTTAGAAAGGAATAGAATAGTAATTTTTGCTGCTGGAACAGGTAATCCATTCTTTTCTACAGATACAGCCGCATCTTTGAGAGCCTCTGAATTAGATTGTAAATTTATAATCAAAGCTACAAAAGTAGACGGAATATATGATAGCGATCCAGTTAAAAATACAAAAGCAAAACTAATAAAGAAAGTTTCATATAGTGAGGTGATTAATAAAAACTTAAAAGTTATGGACCTTACAGCTATAAGCTTAGCAAAAGAAACAAATATTCCTATATTTATTACTAATATTTTTAAGAAAAACTCATTAATTAATGTTTTGAATCAAAAAGGATCATATAGTAAAATTAGTTAAATATAATGGAAGATTTAGAAAATAAAATGCAGACTTCAATTACTCATTTTGAGAAAGAATTGAACTCTTTAAGAACGTCAAGAGCTACACCATCAATGCTAGATAATATTAATGTTGAAGCATATGGAAGTAAAACACCACTTAGCCAACTTGGAAACATTTCTATACCTGACTCAAGTACTATTACAATACAAGTATGGGATAGCAGTTTAGTTAAATCAATTGAGAATGCTATTGTAGATTCTAATTTGGGAATTAATCCTCAAACTGATGGTCAATTAATAAGGTTGCCGATACCTAAATTAAGTGAAGAAAGAAGAAAAGAATTAACTAAAATAGCTTCTGAATATGCTGAAAAATCTAAGGTTGCAATTCGTAATATTAGAAGAGATATTATTGAATTAAATAAAAAAGAAAAAAAAGAGTCTAATCTTTCTGAAGATGAATTAAAAAAAATAATTAATGAAATACAAAAAATTACAGATGAGAAAATAAATTTAATAGATAAAATACTTGAGCAAAAAAAGAATGACATTTTGAAAGTATAGAATTGATTAATAATCAATTAAATCACGTTGCTTTTATTCTAGATGGAAATAAAAGATGGGCAAAAAGAGAAAACTTACCCTTAATTAAAGGATATACAGCAGGATTTGAAAATATAAAAAAAATTGTTTATCATTGTTTAGAACGAAATATACCTAATTTAACTTTATTTACTCTTTCTTCAGAAAATTTTAAAAGAACTTCAATTAATTTAATTTATGAAATTATTTATAATAATTTTAATTCTCTTATTGAAGAATTTACGAAGAAAAAAAATATAAAAATAAATATATTTGGTTCTAAAAATAATTTGCCAGATAAAATCTTGGATATTTTTTTTGAGGTTGAAAAAATTAAAACTAATGATGTTTCTTTAAATTTAAATCTTGCTTTTAATTATGGTTTTACTAATGAAATAAAAGATGTTCTAGAAAAATTTAAAAAAAATATAGATAATGTAAATCTAGATGACAAAGATCAAATAAAAAAATTATTTTACTTAAGTGATTATCCTGATCCTGATTTGTTAATTAGAACTGGTGGCTATAAGAGGTTAAGTAACTTTATTATGTATAATTTAACTTACACAGAATTATTTTTTACTAATACTTTATGGCCAGAATTTACTCCAAGTGAATTAGATAATATAATTAATGAATTTTTAAATATTAAAAGGAAATATGGTTTATAAAAATCTTATAAATAGAATGTTTATTTCAATTGCCTTTATTTTTCTATATTTGCTATTATCATTTACAAAATTCGAATATGTTTTTTATCTTATAATTATTATTTATTTGTTGATATTATTAGAAGTAATTCAGAATTTTAAAAAATTTAAATATTTTATAATATTGTACTTATTTATATCCATTTATTATTTGTTTAATATTAATTTCAATAATGAAAATTATATTAAATTTAATTTGATGGTAATAACAATTATTACTTTCGATATATTCTCATACATTGTTGGAACGATCTATGGTAAAAATAAAATTTTTCCATACATTAGCCCAAATAAAACTCTAGAAGGTCTAATCGGTGGTACATTATTTTCAATATTTATTTCTTTAATCTACGTACATTTTTTTAAAATACCGCTTACTATTTATCTAATAATCTTTGTTCTAATAATAATATGCAGTTCTTTACTTGGCGATATTATAGAGTCAGTTTTTAAGAGAATTAATAATTTAAAAAATTCCAGTACTCTACTACCTGGCCATGGAGGTTTTTTCGATAGATTTGATAGCTTTGTACTTTCAATAATTTTATATTCAATTCTTAATAAATATTTATGAAAATTAATATCTATGGTAGCACTGGTGAAATTGGAAAAAAAACTTTAAGCATTATTAGTAAAAATTTTCCAAATATTAAAGTAAATTTATTATGTGCAAATTCTAGTGTTAATTTGATTTATAAACAAATAAAAAAATACAATCCTAAATATGTTTACTTAAGCGATATTAAATCTTCCAATAAACTTAGAGCACTAGTTAAGTCCGATGTGAATATTCTTTCATATAGTGAATTAAATGTTTATTTAAAAAATTCAGTGTCTGATCTTTCTATACTTGCTATCGCAGGCTATAAATCATTATACTTCATAGATCAAATTGTTAATAATACTAAAAACTTAGGATTAGTAAGTAAAGAGGTTATTGTTTCGGCTGGACATATATTTAAAAAAAAAAATTATTTTAAAAAAACAAATATCATCCCAATTGACTCTGAACATTATTCATTATTTGACTATTTAAGTTATACAAATTCATTTAAAAAAATTAAAACTGTTACTTTGACTGCATCTGGCGGACCTTTTTATAAAAAAAAATATTCATCTTTAAAAAATGTATCTTTTAAAGAAGCTTCACAACATCCTAAATGGAAAATGGGATACAAAAACAGTATTGACTCAGCTACTCTTGTTAATAAATGCTTAGAAGTAATTGAAGCACATTACTTATTTAACATACCATATAATAAAATTAATATTTTAATTCATCCAGAAGCAATAGTTCATTCTATTGTAGAGAAAAATAATTATGTAACTAATTTAAATTTATTTAAGAATGATATGTCTATACCACTTTTGAATTTTTTTATTCTATCACATTTAAAACCTAAAATTATCAATAAAAATCTAGAATTAAAAATTGACTCATCTTACAACTTTCATAAGGTAAAATATGAAAATTTTCCAATTTATAATTACTTTGTTAAATTGGATAAATCTAATCCCTCTAATCTCATTAAATTTAATATTGGAAATGAATATGCTGTAAATATGTTTAAGTTAAATAAGATAAAATATACAGATATTTACAGAATTATTAAAAAAGTTGGATCTTTGAATTTGTATTCTTCTCTAAACACTATTAATAGTATTATTAAATATCATGAAGAAATTGAAAAAAGAATTAAAATTTTATTTAAAAATAATATTTAGTTTTTTATTTATAACAATTTTTTCTACAAATGTCTTGTCTAATGAAATATTTATCAAAGGAAATAATTTTACAGATAAAAGAGTTATACTTTCATTGATTGAAAATAAACCAATTGATGCATCACAGGAATATTCAAATTACATCATCAAGGTATTAGATAAATCTGCATTATTTGAAAATGTTACAGTTGAAATCGTAGATAATGATTACATTGTAACTGTTACTGAATATTTTAATATTAATAATATATATTTTAATAACAATGATAGATTAAAAGATGATGAATTATTAGCTTTTGCAGATGAATTAAATTTAAAAAACCTTAATCCATCTAATATTGATAATTACATAAATGAAATACAAAAACTATATGAATCTTTTGGGTATAATAATATTAATATTACTTATACAGAGAAAAAATTTTTAGAGTCAAATACTGCTGATTTAATTTTTGATATTAATGAGGGAAGCATAACAAAAATAAAAAATATCTTTTTTACCGGTAATGTATCAATTGATAACGATGAGCTTAAGTCTATAATAAAATCAAAAACTAAAACTCTTATTAATTTATTCGCAAATAATAATTTTAAAAAATTTACAGTTGAAAATGATGTAAATATTATTGAAAAATATTATCGTAATAAAGGATTTATAGATGTAAATGCTAGTTATTCAATTGAATATTTAAAATCAAATAGTGTTAATATCTATTTTAATATTACTGAAAACAATCTTTATTTATTTAAAGATATTAATATTCTTGATGATAACAACCTTTTAACAAAAGATGTAAAGTCTTCTATAAATGGTCTTATTAAAAATTCAATTAGTCTTAATGAAACATACTCATTTGATAAAGTTAATTTATTGAAATCCAATATATCTGATTTGATAATAAAAAATGGAATTGAATATTTTGAAGTTAAAATATTAGAGAAAAAAGATATTCAAAATATAAGTATACTTTATAACATTACATCAATAAAACCCAAATATGCTAATCAGATAAATATCTATGGTAATTCAAGAACCTTTGATAGAGTTATCAGAAGAGAATTAGAAATATCCGAAGGAGATGCGATTTATGATTCTCAATTAGATAGAATTCGAAATAAACTAAGCTCTCTTAGATTATTTAAATCCGTGGAAGTAATTGAAAAAGAAATAGATGAGAATTTAGTTAACTTAGAAATTAATGTTGAAGAAACCCAGACTGGTACACTGAATGCAGGAGTATCAATAGGAACAATTGAAGGATTAGGTGTAGTTGCAGGACTTAGTGAAAGAAACTTTTATGGGACTGGAAGATCTTTGAAAGCTCTCGTAAATACTACTAATAATAAAACACAATTTACGTTAGAGACTACTGATAGGCTATTCTATGAAAATGATGTAGACGTAAGTTTTAGAGCTAAATTAAAAGATGAGGATTTTGCTAAAACTAGTTCATATAAACTCCAGACATTTTCAACTGGATTTGGAATTGGTTACAAAATTAATCCTAAGTTACGACATTCTGTTGACTTAGATTATATTATTAAGGATTACAATGTAACAAATTCATCAACTGTTGCTACAGCTATTGAGAAATCTTCTGGTGAAAATATAAGTTTTGTTCTAAAAAATAATGTATTCTTTAATACTTTAAATTCATTAATGATACCAAAAAATGGACGTTATATCTCTTTCACAAATTTAATTGAAACTCCAACAAGTTCTTCAAATGGAACTGTCAAAAATTTATTAACATTTAGGAATTATAATAAATTTGACAAAAATATATTTTCTTATCAAGCCAAGTTAGGTAATATTATATCACTTAATAATAATGACATACTTACTGATGATAAGTTTTCTTTAGGTGGAAGATGGCTAAGAGGATTTGACACATTTGGTGCTGGCCCAAGAGACTCCAGGACTTCCTATGTAGGTGGTAACAATTTAATTACAACAAAATTTGATTTCGCTAGAGAAATAACAAACAATTCAGATTTTCCTGTATATGCTAATATTTTTAATGATTATGGATTGGTTTGGGAAAATAAAACTAAACCAATCAATAATGATAATAGCTTAAGATCATCAGTTGGTTTTGGACTTAAGTACTATTCTCCTATTGGGCCAATAGGTTTCTCTTGGGGTTTTCCATTACTTGATGAGTCATATGACATAAAAAGAATGTTTTTATTCTCAATTGGAAATATAGATTGATAAAAAAAATAATATTTATTTTTATTGCTTTAATAATATTTCCCAACCATTCTTTTTCAACAAACATTGGTGTTATTGATATAGAAAAAATTATCAATTCAAACA
>CACOIH010000012.1 GCA_902627245.1 uncultured Alphaproteobacteria bacterium | reverse complement strand
TTGGATGATCGGTTCTGGCAAGATTGATATTAATGGTAAAGATCAAAACGGAAATTTGGTTCCTATATTTAAACAAGGCGAATGGTGTAAATAAAAAGATTATTTTATTAAATTTCGTAGCTTCTGTATTTTTTTGCATTTCTGATAAGTTCAGTTTTATATTGATCTAAAGAGTTACAGCTATTTTTAAATTTAAGAAAATATTGTTTATTTTTAGATTTGACATAATATCCATGTACTTCAAGTTTTGACATCTTAGCATTTTTATCTTTAATACCATGTTGTGCATGAAGCGTTGATACTATTGAATTTGAATGATCATTGTTCATATGTTCAATTATTCCATTAGAAACACTGGTTAGCCATTTAGGTATTTTTGTACAATTCACTTATTTTGATATGGGTTAATTTTTCCTCTTTCCTCTCATTACATTTTGTCTTACTGCTTCTTGCCTTTTGTAAATTGAAACAGTCCATAAAAAAGGGAACGCAATTAAAGGTATTGTAGTAACAAGAAATAAAATCACACCTCCATTAATATTTTCGTGAGAAAAAAATAGAATCGAAAAAATGACAGATATTATAATTAAAATTATACTGATATTAAGCCTTGTGATATATTGTTTCATATTTTTAATATTTACAATTTTTAGTTTTTTTTACAATGCGACAGGTAGTACTCATTTTTAAATTTAGAATGACTTTAAATATTACAAAATTATTAATTAAAATAACAAAATAAAATTTAGTTTATTTTTTCTTAAAATTATTTAATTATATTCTTATGATTTTCATGATTAAACATTTGATTGCTATAATTATCCTCATGGCTGGTACTTTTACTATTGGCTATTGGTTTGGAAAAAATAGAGAAAGTATTAAAAATTTATTTAAAAAATATATTAAGCAAAATTAATACTAATTTATTTTTTATCATTTTGATGATTTACAACATCAACTAATATTGCAATGACAAGATTTAGTATGGTAATTGAACAAATCACGATGAAACTAAAAAAATATATCCATGCCCACCAATAAATAGATTGCATTGGCAACATAACATTTTCCCAACTAGATAAAGTTAAAACTTGAAATAGTGTTATAAGTGATATTCCTAAATCAGCCCATCTTTCTGGATCATCTTGACTAAATAGAATGGAGCCCATTGTTGCATAAATATACAAAATTATAAAAAGAAGAAGACTTACATAAAATACTCTTTTAATTGAAGCTAATATAGCTTCAATGATCTTTTTTAGTTCTGGTATTACAGATATTAATCGCAGAACTCTAAAAATTCTAAGAAGTCTTAATACTAAAAAGCTAGAATTATTAGGTATAGGAATAAGCGATATAGCAACAATTATTGTATCAAAGACATTCCAGCCATCTTTTAAAAAATTTTTTTTATCTTTTTCTCCAATAAAGCGAATAAGTATTTCAATAACAAAGAATATTGTAATGGCATAATCAAGAATATAAATAATATTTAAGAAAAGTGGATCAAGCTCATATGTAGTTGCGCCAATTAATATAGCATTTAAAATTATTATTATGACGACTACAAACTGAAAAAATTTATTGTCTCTAAATTTTGAAAAAAAATCTATCATGAATGAATTAATACTATTTTTTTATTTAAACTAATACATAAATAGTATTAAAATTAATTACAATGAGTAATAATATTAAAGGTCTTATCTTAATAATAACGGGAATGTCATTCTTTATTATTCAAGATACATTAATCAAATTAACTGTTAATGATTTATCTCTTCTGCAAATACTAGTATTTAGAGCAAGTGTTGGAATTATTATATTAGTTTGTTATTTACTTTATAAAAAAGAAGATATTGTTTTTAAATCTGCCTATCCTTTTGTGGCAATATTTAGGGGTTTCTTTTTCTTTATTGGTTTTTTATTATTTTTTATTTCAATAGGTAAAATTAGTTTGGCCGAAGCTACAAGTCTTTTCTTTGTTAGCCCTTTATTTATTACAATATTATCTCATTTTATTTTGAAAAATAAAATTGGTATCAATAGAATATTATCAGTATGTGTAGGATTTATTGGAACAATATTTATTATAAAACCATCTTTTACTGAAATAAATATTTATATGCTGTTTCCCATATTTACTGCTTTAACGTACAGCATAAGTATGTTGTTTGCGCGTAAAACTGCTGGAGAAGACACATTGTTTCAACAAACTTTTCATATTTATATAGGAGCATTTATTGGAGGTAATCTATTTAGTGTTCTAATTTATTATTCAGATATAAACTTTATTATACTAGATAATCTTAACAATCCTTGGATACTTGATGATTTTCAAACAATTGCAATTATTATACTAATTTCAATTTTAGGAAGTTTTGGTATTATAAGTTTAATTGCTGCGTACAGAATAGGATCAGCAATTGTAAATGCTCCAACTGAATATATCCATTTACTTTTCAGTGTAGTTATAGGATTCTTTATATTTTCAGAAATTCCAGATATTTACTCGTTCATTGGAATCCTCCTAATTGTTACTAGCGGTATTTACATAGTTTATAGAGAAAATAAACGCGATACTTTAGTTGTAGCTAAAACAACACTTAGAACATGATAAATGATTAGAGATATTGAAATTAAAGATAAAGTAGAATGGAAAAATCTTTATTACGGTTATGCAGATTTTTATAAAGTTGAAATTACTGAAGAGACATTAAATACAATTTGGAATTGGTTGCATGACCTTAAACACGAACTTAATGGATTAGTTTACGAGATAGACAATCATATTGTGGCAATAGCTCATTATCGACGAATGCCGAATCCTCTTAGAGGAAAATATATAGGTTTTCTTGATGATTTGTATGTTCACCCTGATTTTAGAGGTAGAAAAATTGGTGAAGAGATAATTAATAAACTAAATGAAATTTCTAAAGCAAAAGGGTGGGGATTAGTTAGATGGATAACAAGAAATGATAATCACAGTGCTAAATCTTTATATGATAGAATTGCAAAAAAAAGTAATTGGGATGTTTACGAACTTGATTAATATTGAATTATTTTAATTTAATTTTTACCTAAAAGATTTACTAAAATTACTCCAATTATAATAAAGATTAAACCAATAAAGGCATATAAATTAGGCCATTGGTTAAATCTCAAAATACCTAATACGGTTGTTGCTATAATACATAGTCCAGCAAAAGTAGCATAAGTATATCCCGCAGAAATTGTTTTCATTACTTGTGATAAACAATACATACAAAGAATTATTGTTAAGGCACTTAGAAAGGACGGGAATAATTTTGTAAATCCATCTGCCTCTTTTGCAAAAATATTAGATGCAGTTCCTAGAGCAACAGCTGAAAGTAAAAATATATAAGTTAATAACATGAGCTATTCATCATTAGGGTGCTTTACTTCCCATGGCGCAATCCAATCACCATTGACTTGTAAATTTACATTTCCATCTTCTTCAATTAATTTACAAACAGTCATTTCTCCAGCTTCAACGCCATAACGTTTTTTGGCTTCTTTAAATCTTTCATGTGCAGCGTTAGTTAATTCAGATCTAGTATTATTTTCTTTAATTAATTCTTGTATCAAATCCAAATCCTTTAAAGCTAATTCTACTCGGAATGATGGATCATAATGTCCAGCAAATATTGATGGAACATCATGATGAAGAACAAAACTATCTGCAGCACCACCTTTCATTACTTCCCACCAAACATCTGGTTCTAATCCTGCTTTTTTAGCTAAGACCATTGCTTCTCCAATTGCTGAAGCATGAATTTTCCATAACTGATTATTAACAAGCTTTGCTACGTATCCATTGCCATATTTTCCAACTCGTCTTGTTTTGCCAATTCTATCCAAAACTTCCTTTGCTTTTTCTATTGCAATTTCTGATCCCCCAACAAACATTATCATATCCCCACGTATTGCTGAGTCTAATGATCCTGTGACAGGGGCGTCTACTGCATATCCACCAGCATCTTTAAATTCATCAGCTAAATTCCGCATAAGTGTAGGGGAGCTAGTTGTTAAATCTATCCAAACTTTATCTTTGCAAGATGTTTGGAGCATACCATTTTTACCTTTTAAAACATCCTCAATTTCTTTTGGTCCAAAAACCATAGAAACAACTATATCAACTTCATTTAAAAGTTCTTTTGGAGAGTTTGTAACTATACCACCATTATCTATTACATTTTTTCCAGCTTCTTTGTTAATATCGTAAACATATAGAGGGTAGTTAGCTCTTTGAATATTCCGTGCAACTGCACTACCCATATTTCCTAGACCTATCATTCCGATTTTTTTCATAATTTTAATCTGTTAGATTATCACTTCTAATTTTTGTTTGTTTATGAACATCAAGTGTTTTACCGTAAAGTTCTTCTGTTCTATAAGTAGAGCCAATAACGTTTTCTTTTTCAGTGTATGTAAATACAACTAAGTTTCTTGTTTTATTTCCTTCTGCTCTAGTTGCTCGATGAAGTGCATAACGACCCTTAAATAATTGAAGATCACCCTCATTAAGTTTTATTTCTTTTATCTTTGAGGTATCTCCATGAAGAAGTTTTTGAACCTCATCATAACATTCATCATCTTTATTTCTAATATTTGGTACGTATTGAAAAATACCTCCTTTATCACAATCTTGCACTAACATGGTGACAGTAAATTCATTTGTATCGTAATGCCAAGAAAAACGATCGCCTGGTTTATTTACATTTATTGTTAATGAAGCTAAAGGATCAGCATAGTGATACATTTTTACTTCTAAGCAATCGGCTATAAAGTTTTTTAGAATTTCAGAATAATATAAATCTTTTATTTTTGAATTTTCTGGAAATTTATCACCTGAAACAAATCCATTACTTCTTTCCATAAAAAAACGACGTGGGTGATCTTTAGGATAAGATTGATCATCCTTACTAAAATAAACATTTACTTTATTAGATGTATAATGAGCCAAACTTTCAATACTTGAGGCTTCAACTTGCATATCTTTAATTGCATTTGAATTAACAATCGATTTTAATACATAGCATCCATCATAATCTAAAGCTTCGCGAGCCTCTTTTACAATTGTTTGATATTTTGAACTTTGAGGTTCGTGTATAGGAAATTTATCAAGATTAATAAAATAACTAATATTTTCCTCTTGTATTTTCATATTTATCATGGGGCAAAACTCCCTCAGTGGAGAGGGCTTTATACCCCGAAATATTTTACCAATTAAATAAGATTGAGCAAATTAATAGTGATTAAATTGTTTTTAAATTATCAATTTTTTTGTGCATTATAAAAAACCATATTGGAGGAATTAAAGCCATTATTAACATAATGGAATAGTTTGCTGGCATCTCTATGGCTTTTTCTTCTTGTGAGAGAAGAGGGTAGTGCTTTGATGCAGTTTGGTGATGTTCTGCGTGCAAACCTAAATTAAAAGTCGACCAATTAGCTGAAATATGACGACTATTCCAAGAATGTAGATCTGTAAATCTTTCATATCTCCCATTTTGTTTTTTTCTCTCTAAACCGTAATGTTGAATGTAATTTACTAACTCAAGTAAGATGATTGAAACTAATGAGTGAAAAACAACAAAAACTAAACCATTAATTCCTGCGAATATATAAGCTACTAACAAAAACAAAAATTCCAATACAAAATATTGTAACATTCTATTTCGAATGCTAAAAATTTTTATATTTCTTTTATCGAGTATATTTTTTTCAATTTTCCAGGAAGAAATAACACTATTGATGACACAGCGAATAAAATAAAAATAAAAATTCTCACCTCTTCTTGCAGTAGCAGGGTCTTCTTTTGTAGCAACATTTCGGTGATGACCGTAGATATGCTCAATACGAAAATGACCATAGCAACAAACAATTAATAATAATATACCAATGCCTCGCATATATTTATTTTGTCTATGAATTAATTCATGAGCTGTTGTAATACCAATTGAACCACCTGACATACCGACAGCTGCGCCTAAAGCAGCAGCAGTTAGTAATGTTATTGATGGACCAGATACAACAATTAAACCAAATAAAATCAGAAATAAAATACAAGGAAGAACAATTAAAATTGAAAAATTATGAAATAGATTTTCTTTTAAATCAGCATCTTGTTTACTTAGATAAGGTAAAACTAGATCAATAATGGGAACTAGTACAAAGACCCACACAAAAGGTGATATAGACCAAGATGGATCAATAAATAAACCTAAAGAACTTGAGATAATTAATATTAAAGGGGTTACTAAATAAAAAATCATTTTTTTGAATTAATTTTATATATCTTACTTCAGTTACTTAAAAGTAAGTTTTTAAATTCTTCAACTGCAACTGTAGCAGGTTTGTGAATAGCAAAGTCAAATTGATCCTGATTACGTGATGGTTCCAAATTTAATTCTACAGTTGGTTTTTGCATATCTTTGAACATTGTTACAAAGCCAGCAGCAGGGTAGACCTCTCCAGAAGTACCAATTGAAACAAACAGACTAGATTGTTCTGCTAAATTATGAATTTCATCCATTTGCATGGGCATTTCACCAAACCATACAATGTGAGGTCTCATTTGAGAGCCGCATTTAGGGCATTTATGGGTCTCATTTAGGTCTTCTAGCCACTCAAATACATGTTTTTCATTCATGATACATCGAACTTTATTTAACTCACCGTGCATGTGAATTATTGACGATGAACCTCCAATTTCATGCAAATTGTCGATATTTTGTGTAACTATATGAATTTTATATGTTTTTTCTAATTCATGAAGAAGAATATGGGCCTTATTTGGCTTAATTCCTGAATTTAGTTCTTTTCGACGTTTATTATAAAAATCATAGACAAGAGTAGGGTTTCTATAGAATCCTTCAGGACTAGCAACATCCTCAATCCTATGATTATTCCATAATCCATCAGAGTCTCTGAATGTTTCAATCCCAGACTCTTTGCTTATACCAGCACCAGTTAACACAAAGATCTGGGAATCAGCTGAAACCTGGGGTAATTTTTCCATTTGATACACTATATACAGTATTTTATTACACGTGAAAATCTATATCTAGTTTATAATATTATAAATAGCGTTAGATAATATAAATAATTTATTGATTTATAATAATATTATATACTGCTTGACTATTATTTACGATAACTGTAATTATCGTAATATATAATATGGTTAAAATAACTCTAAATGATAATGTTAGTAAGCTTAAGGAAAAATCTAAAGCTCAAAATACTCAGGATAAATATCAAGGAGATTGGCTTAAATTTATCGATTATTGCAAAAATAAGTACAGTTGTAGTCCATTAGATGTTGATGATTTGGATAGTGCCTATGCTTTAACAGCAAACTATATGGACTGGCTACATGAAGATCCTGAAGCTAAAATACTTAAAGGGTCAAGTAATATTCCGGGTAGAGAAAAGTTAAATAACAACCCCTACTCCTCAACTGCATACAAAGCTTCAACTATACAAAGAATTTTAGCCTCTATAACTTATAAATACAGAGTTAATGGTTTTCAGTTTGATAGAAAAAATCCAAATATTTCAGAAACTATAAGCGCAATAGTTAGAGATGAAAAAAATAATAAGTCTGGCCAAGCAAAGGAGCTATTGAAATCTGACATAGAAAAAATAATTGATAAAATTCCAAATGACGATGAAGATTTTAGAAATATTAGAGACAAAGCATTGATCTTAATTGGTTTTTATAGCTTTTGTAGGAGGTCAGAATTGTTAGGAATGAAGTATGAGCATTTAAATTTTGAAGAAGATGGTGTTCAAGTATTAATACCATTTTCAAAAACAGATCAAAAAGGTGAAGGCAGAATGATTTGGCTACCTAAAACAAATACATCTTATTGCCCTGTATCAGCTCTTAAAAATTGGTTAGAAGTTGCGTTAATAGATAGTGGGCCCCTCTTCTATAAAATTAACAAAGCTAACAATATTGAAAAATATATTCTTAATAATAAAAACCAAAAAGTAAGCCTAACAGATACCAGTTTTGTTTTAATTTTAAAAAAAAGAGCGGAAGATGCAGGGCTTGAAGATTGTAATAAAATTTCTGGTCATAGTTTAAGAATAGGTTCTATCACACAAGCTAGAATGAATGGTGTTCCAACACACGAAATCATGGCTCAAAGTGGACATAAAACTACTCAAATGATTGATAGATATACCAAACTAACTAATATTAAAGAAACAAGTGCTGCAAAAAAATTATGATGTTAATTTTTGTTTTATTTATCAAAAATATTGATTAAATAATATTTATGAAAATAAAAAAAGGCGATGTGTTAGAAGAAATTACCCTTCCCAGATCTGATGGTTCTATATTTAATTTATCAGATACTAAGGGCAAAAAAGTTTTATTAACTTTTTATAGAATAGCAGGTTGTAGTTTTTGTAATTTAAGATTACACGAATTCAATAAACGTTTTGGAGAATTTGGAAAGAATTTTACTCATGTGGGTATATTTCATTCTCCAGTAGATAATCTTAAACATTTTATGGGAAAGCATGGACCTCTCCCCTTCACTGTTTTAGCTGATACTGATTTTAAATATTTTCAAAAATATGAAATTGAAAGATCTGTTTCTAAGATGTTAGCTACAATACTCTTCAAAGCCCATAAAGTTTTTCCTGCTTTAATTAGAGGTTATATTCCAACTAGAATAAAAGGTTATTTTGATATTGCTGTAACAGATGTTTTAATTAACGAAGAAGGTAAAGTAGAAGAAGTATATTATGCAAAAAAGGATATTGCTGATCACTTTCCGTTTGATAAAATAAAAGAATTTTCATTAAGTTAGAAATAGCTGGGATTTAAAATCCCAGCAAATTGTATCTGTAAGTCTTTTCTATAGACCTATTCTATCTTGTAATCCTATTATGAGAACAATATTAATTACAACAAAAACAATAGAAATAATTGTATCTTCTGTTTTATTAACAACTGTATAGTTTTTGTCTATTATACCCATTCTGTTTCCAAGATCATAAAGTAGTTGATAGACTGTAGTCATAAGACCTAAAACAAAGTATACCCACATATTTTCGATTGAAGTAAACATTAAGTATATTCCAACCAATACTAATGGTAGTATAAAAGATCCGATGAGTCTGATTGGAGCAATAGCTCCTTCTCCAACTTGATAATCACTAATAATTTTTTTTGGATTTAAAATAGTTAGATAACAGTAAAAAGACAAACCCAATAACTGAATAATAAAAAGTATTAAGTAAAGAATACTTCCACCAAAATTTTCGACCATAAAAACCTCCTATAATTATCTTATATATAATTAATCGGTGATTCTGCGTCACAAGTTGACACATGTTGATTTTAATAATTTAATTCAAATTACTTTAAATTATTCATCCAAATCTGACCTGCTACTGAAGAAATCCATTAGAGCGAGTAACAAACCTGAAACAATGAAAATAGCATGGATGTAGATCATTAAATATATTTCTTCAGGTGTTTTTTTAGATGTATCGACAAAGGCTTCCAGTAAACCTATTGAACTAATAGCAATTATTGAGGCAATAACTTTAAGTTTAAGATCTTTAAAGCCAACCTTTCCTAAAAATTTAGGAGTATCAACTGAATCTTCAGCAACTTCAATTTTTGAAACAAAAGAACTGTAAGAACTCATAATTAAAATCAATACAAGATTAGCAACAAGAGCAAGGTCAACAATATGTAAAACAAATATTAGAAGATCATTTACACTCATTTCAAAAATATGAGTAATTTCATATAAAAATTCTTGAATAGTTTTTACACCTATAATTATAAGGGTTAAAACAAGAACAACATAGATGGGGGTTAAAAGCCATCTTGAATTGAAAATAAAGTTTTCTAATAAATTTTCTAATTTTTTTAACATTTTAATTAAAATTAACTTTAGTTTTTATAATAGATTCATCCGATTCATTAAAACTAAAAGAAATTATTTATGTATAGATGAAAATCTAATAATTACTTAACTTTTTAGAGGTATAGATGTTTTTGCTATATCTTTTTTTAAGTAATTTTCCCTGTATGTAATAATAAGTACTGATGTAAATACTAAAATAGCACCAATCCATGTAAATAAGTCTGGTAGTGAACCAAATATTACAAAGCCTAGTAAAGAAGCAAAAATTAATTGAGTAAACCAAACTGGTTGAATAATTGATAAATCTGCTAATTTATAAGAATTATTAATACAAAGATGTAAAATAGTACCGACAATTGCTGCTAAAAAACTATAAAAAATTGATGCACCAGTTGGATTAGACCAATAGATTATAGCTAAAGGTAAAGTAAATAATGATACAAATGTATACTGATATGTAAGTATAGTCATCGCAGAATCAGTTTTTGACATAAATTTTGTAATAATAATAACTGTCGACCATAATAGTCCAGAAAGCAAAACCATATAAACACCAATATTAATTTCAATTATACCTGGTCTTAAAATAATTAATGTTCCAATAAAACCTAAAATCAAAGAAAAAGTACGGATTAAATAAATTCTCTCTTTTAAAAAAATTACACTTAAAATTACAACTAAGATAGGACTTAAAAAACCAATTGCTTTTATTTGTTCTAATGGAATATACATTAAAGCAGCAAATCCTAAAATCATCATAGGAACATTTATTATGCTACGTAAAATATGAAGTTTTAAATTAGCAGTATTATAAATTTTAAATCTTGATTTTATTATGAATGGTAAAATAATTAAAAACCCAAAGAAGAATCTCATAAAACCTACAGTGAAGACATTTGCATCTTGTTGACCTAATTTAAGAAAAACTGACATTAAGACCGCGCAAAATGATGCAATTAAAGCCAGCAATACTGCTTGAATACTTTTACTCATTCAATTTTTTAAACAAAAGGTAATTCGCAAATTTTTCCTTTGTGTATATTTTTGTTACTTTTATCTATTAAATTTATTTCGAACTCTTGATCAACCTTAAAATATGGTCTGTTTATCATAGCTATTCCAATTACTTTATCAAATGTTGGTGAATAGACAGCTGATCTTAATTCTCCAATAATCTTATTATCAAAAAATAAACTAAGTGATCCAGTCATTTGAATTTCTTTAATATCTATAATGGCTCCCATTAATTTTTTTGAAATTCCATTTTTTTTAATTTTTTTTAGTTTTTCCTTACCAAGAAAATTAAATTCATTATCAAGATCTACAAATTTATCGAACCCACATTCAAATGGATTATCATTTAGATCAATATCATTTCCATAAGATAATAAACCACTTTCAATTCGTTCAATAAGATGAGGGCAACCAGGTTTTACTTGAAATTCATCTCCAATTTTAAAAAATTCATCATATAATTTTAAACCAGCATCATCATCTTCAACATATATTTCAAAACCACCCTGTTTTGACCAGCCTGATCTTGCTACTAAATAAGATGATCCATTAAAATCATAATATTTAAAATTATAAAATTTTAGATCAAGAATTTCCTTACCAAAAACCTTACTCATTAATGCAAAAGATTTAGGACCTTGAACAGCCATAATGTTAACATTAGGTTCAGAAATATTTACATCAAAATTCTTACCAATTGCTAAGCCTTTTGCAAATAATAACAAATCTGAGTCGGCAATAGATACCCACCATTTATTCTCATTAAATTTTAATATAACTGGGTCGTTGATTAAGCATCCATTATCGTCAACTATTGGACAATAATAACATTTACCTTCAATTGATTTAGTAAGATTTCTAGGTGTCATCAGTTGAATTAATTTACCGGCATCTTTACCTGTAATTTGAATCTGGCGCTCAGCGGCGACATCCCAGACCTGAACATGTTCTTTGAGATGATAATAAGAATCCTCTAGTGAATCAGAAAACCCAGCTGGTAGAAGCATATGATTATAGACAGTATAGGATTTTAAACCCTGTTTCTCGATACGAGATGAATATATTGTGCTTCTTAATCTTCTTGATTTAGCAACTGTAGGAGAACTCATATGATTTAGCGCTATAAATATTAGTATATACTATGTCAAACTTTCAAATAAAAATTTTCATTAATTAATTAGGCTTAATATTAGACCTCATTATATCGTTAAATAAAGCTACAAATCGGTTAATGTCGAATATTAATTTAAAGTAATATGAAAGAATAAATGTAAAAATTATAAGAATCAACATAATCAATCCAGCATAAAATGAATTTAATGGAAGAAATAAATTTAATACTATAAATATATTTACATACAAAAAGCTAATAAAACCTATTGCCACACCCTCATGAACAATAAATCTTAGATATTTAAATTTATTTTGATATCGATAATATAGAACTAAAACAGCAGAAATTACTAAAGTATATAAAAAAGAAACTCTTCTTTCTTCTTTTTCAAAAAATATAAATTCATTAATTATCTCAAATGGATATACAAATATAAAATAAGTTAGGGTAAAGACAATAATGAAAAAAAGAGCACTTTGAAAAGTATTATTCATTTAAGTATAGATTATAAAAATAATATAAAGAAAATATTACTAAAACGATTGCTATCCATATTGATAAATTTGTAAAAAAAGTTTTAAGACTATTATTAGAATTCATGAAAGCTGGTAAAATTAACAAAAAAACACCTACCATATAAATAATGGGTACAATTTTATCCATTAATATTTTTCTTTATCAATTAATTCACTAATTAAAAAATCACCATTACCTCTTTCAACAGATTCTTCATAAAGAGTTTTAGCTATAGAAGAAAATTTTTCTGCATTAGGTAAATCTTTTAAAAGATCATTAATATATGTTAAATCTTTAAGAGTATTTGAAACAGAAAATGTATAGCCTTTATAATCACCAGAAATAGCTTTTTCTGCAATTCTTCCTAAAGCTCCAGAATTACCAGAACCAAGTTTAGCAACTTCAAATAATTTTCGCCAGTCAACATCAAGTTTTTTTGCTGATTTAAAATATTCTATTACAGTAGTAGTTGTTAATAATGATAAAAAATTTGATAAAAGTTTTGCGGCACAAGCTTTTTCAACAGAGCCAAAATTAAAAATATTTTCACAGAATGTATTTAAATATACTTTAGATTCTTCAAACTTACTTTGATCACCACCCCATATTGATCCTAATATACCTTTTAAACTTTCATTCTTTGAACCCATCACAGGAGATACAACAAATGAAATTTTATATCTATCAAATATATCTTTCATTTCTTTAGTGCCATTTTTATTATGAGTTGTTAAATCTATTACAAGAGTAGAACTTTTTAATAATGAGCTCACATTTTTTGCAATTTCTAATGCTATTGGTGTATTTGTAACACATAACATTACACAATCTAAATCTAAATTCTTTATTTCTTGATATGAATTTATTTCTTTTGCTCCTTCTTTTATTAGATTTTCAATATTATTTCTTTGTCTGTTTGCAATCACATAAAGATTATTTTGCTTTAATAGATTTAAAGACATTCCATGACCCATGTAGCCATTGGCTCCGATAAAAAGTATGTTTTTATTCATTCTGTTATTATAAATTAAAAGTAAAAATTTTTAAGTTACAATTTGTTTTTCTTTGCTGTTAGTTAAGTAAACTACATAAAGTACAATAAGTAAAAGTGGAATACACATAAAATTTAAGAATTGCCAACTCGTTGTATAAAGAAGGATTCCTGCACTTAAACTTCCAGTTGCTTGAGTAGCAAAAATAATGAAATCAGCTGAACCCTGAGCAACATATTTATCTTCAGGTTTATAAGAAAATACTAGTAATGCACTAGAGCATAAGAATAGAAAATTCCAACCTACTCCCAATAAAATTAGACCAATTGCGTAACCTAAGTATGTTTGGAATAAAATATTTATGAAAATACTTATGAAAAGTAAAAAAATACCTGTAACGATAATTGTATTATGACCAAATTTTTTAATTAAATCACCAGTAAATAAACTTGGAAGAAACATTCCAATAATATGAAGCTGAATTACTATCGAGGTTTCAAAAATAGTAAATTCTTTAAATATATGAAGAAATAAACTTGAAGCGGTCATTATACTAGCCATCACATAATAGCCTACACCTCCGCAAACAATAGATAAGATTATTTTTGGATTTTTTAAAATTGAATTGATTCTATTGAAATCAAATTTAGATTTTTCAATATTTATTTTTTCATCAGTATAAAAAAATAAAAAAAATATTGGAATTAAAGCAGTTATTGATAAGAAAAGAAATGAACCAGTAAACTGTGTATCAGTTAAGTCTTTAAAAAGGTTTGCTGAATTAGAGGCCAATAAAGCAGATACTATACCTAGTAATAAAATATAGGACATAGCTCTAGGTACAAATTCTTGATTCACCGACTCAGGAACTGCAAATCTGTATTGATGAACAAAAGAATGAGCTGCTCCAATAAACAAACATCCGAAAGAAAAAATATAAAAATTTGAAATTGTGATCGAGTAAGAACAAATAATTGCAGCAAAACTACTCATCACTGAGGCTGTCATAAAGCCCTTTTTTCTACCAATTAAGCTAAAAATTTTAGATGCAATAGGCGCAAAAATAAAAGTACCACATATCATTAAAGACATTGGTAGAGTACTTGCCCAACCAGTATCAATTAATTGACTTCCAATAATACCGCTCAATAGAACTGTTACAACTGGTGCAAATGATGCAATTGTAGAACTTAAAAATATTATTATTAAATTTTTATTAAACATTTATAGATAATTGTATGGAGTTTTTTATATATAGTATTTATCACTAGACCGATAATCTTATTTAAATTAATATTTGTTATGGTTTCTAGTCACGATTTTCAAGAAGATAAAAGAAATAAAAAAATTAAAATTTATGTAAATGGTAAATATTATCCTAGAGATAAAGCTAAGATATCTGTTTTTGACTCATCAGTATTATTAGGAGATGGAGTTTGGACAAGTGGTAGAATCTATAACAGCAAATTTATTTTTCTTAAAGATCATTTGGATCGATTGTATAAAGACTTAAAACTTATAAGTATAAAATTTCACTTAAACAGAAAAGAACTAACTCAAATAATAAATAAGACTATTAAAATTAATAAAATGCAAAATGATGTGCATATGAGAATTATTATATCTCGTGGATTAAGAAGTACACCATATCAATCTGAAAAAGTTGTTATTTCCGATCCTTCAATAATAATTATACCTGAATATAAAAAACCTAATATCAGTATTTATAATAAAGGATTAAAATTAGTTACAGTAAATACAATTAGAGGTAGTTTAAATGCACAAAATCCACAAATAAATAGTCTTTCAAAATTAAACTGTATATTAGCCTGCATAGAAGGTCATAAAAAAGGTGGCGATGAGTCACTAATGTTTGATATTAACGGCAATATTGCAACAAACAACAGTACACATTTTTTTTATATAAAAAATAAATGTGTTTATACATCAAAAGGAAAATACCAAGTAACAGGAATAACAAGACAAAAAATCATAGATATTTGTAAAAAAAATAAAATTAAAGTTTTTATAAAAGATTTTAAACTTAAGGACGTTATGCAAGCTGAGGAAGCTTTTATCACGGGCAGTTTTGGTGGTGTGGTTCCAGTTAATGCAATAAATAATAAAAAATTAAAATTAAATAATAAAAATCTAACTTATCAATTAAGAAGTTGGTATGAAAAACTATTAAAATAAATGAAAATATTCATGTGGTCAGGTCCTCGTAATATTTCAACAGCATTATTACGCTCATTTAGTAATAGAGACGATACAATCGTATATGATGAACCTTTTTATTCATATTATTTAAAAGAAACTGGTCTTAATCACCCCATGCGAGACAAAATAATAGATTTTTATCCTAACAATGAACATGAAGTAATTGAAACAATATTAAGAGATAAAAAAGGTATCTATTATCAAAAACATATGACGCATCATATTTTAGATAAAACAAATATTGAATGGTTGGAAAAAGGTACTAATTGCTTTCTAATTAGACATCCATCAAAAGTTATTAATTCATATATTAAAAAGAATAAACTTAATGGTATTACTGACATAGGCTTTGATCAAATGTTTAGACTTTTTAATTATGTGAAGAAAAATATATCAAAAAATATAATTATAGTTAATGCAGACGCATTATTAGAAAATCCTGAAACATATATTAAAAGATTATGTATAAAATTAAATATAGATTTTTCAAAAAAAATGTTGAAATGGCCTAAAGGTATAACAAAAGATTTTGGGATTTGGCATTCTCATTGGTATCATGATATAATAAATTCAACTGAGTTTAGCCAAACTACAAATATTATTATGAATGTTCCAAATGAATATAAAAAAATTTACAAAGAAAGTCTTAGTATTTATGAATATATGAATCAACTTTCAATTTAATAATGAAAAAACAACAAATAATAGAAGCATCTAGAATCTTATTTGATCATAAATTAAATAAAACCGGATTAGATAACCTTAACCATCTACAACCGAAAAATTTAGATGACGCTTATAAAATACAAGATGAATTAAAAATTCATTATCTAAGTTTGAAAAATAATATTTGTATTGGTAAAAAAATTGGATGTACTTCTAAAGCAGCACAGACTCAGATGAATGTAACTGAACCTTTTTATGGAAATTTATTTAGTAAATATTCATTAAAAAATGTAGAAAAATTAAATTCAAAATATTTTTTTGAGCCATTTGCAGAACCTGAAATAAGTTTTAGAATAAAAGACGATATAGATATTTCTAAGGCACCCTACTCTATAGATAATATAAAAAGCTTATTAGATGGAATATTATGTTCAATTGAGATTGTTGACTTCAGATTCAAAAAACCACTAACAGATATTGGGGCAATTAATCTTGTTTCCACTAATGGTGCATCAGATTATTGGATTTATAATGATAAAATATATAATATTGATGAAATTGATTTAACTGATTTTGAAGTTTCTTTTTTTATTGATAATAAGCTGCAGGAAAAAGGTAATACAAATAATGTTCTTGAAAATCCTTTGAATGCAGTTTTATGGTTAATTAACACCTTATGTAAAAAAGGAGAACCAATGTTAAAACATCAATTTATTTCATCAGGTTCATGCACAAAAGCTTATAGATTAAATACTGGAACTAGAATTAAAGCTGATTTTGGTAAACTTGGATTAATTGAATTTGAATATATTTAACTTAAGTATTACCTATGAGTTGTAAGGTTTATTTTAATAATGCATGTAGTGTTTGTAAGCTTGAAATAGACCATTATAAAAAAATTACTAAAAATATAGATTGGGTTGATATATCAACCAATAGCAATGCAAAAAAAGAAACAAAAATTAGTGCCAAAAACCTTCTCAGAAGACTGCATGTTAAGAAAAAAGATAAAATTTATCAGGGAGTGGATGCTTTTATAGAGCTATGGTCTGAGATACCAAGATATCGTTTTTTGGCTATTTTAGTAAGAAAGCCTCTAATTTATCAATTAGCATGGTTTTTATATGAAATTTTTGCACTATTTCTATTTTATAAGAACAAGAATCAATTAAATAAACTAGAAAGATTATAAATGAATAGTAACTTTGAAATATTAGAAAAAATTGTTCTATCAATTCTTATTGTGTGCACTGTTATTGCAATTGGTATGGAAATACAAGAAATGATAATTAATCTCAAAGTTACGCTTGCTGACATACTTTTACTTTTTATCTATATCGAAATTATTGGCATGATTAAAGAGTATTGGGTTTCTAAAGTTATTAGGATGAGTTACCCATTATTCATAGCTATGACTGCTTTAGCCAGATTAATAATTATGGGAAGAAAAGATGTTGAGCCATCAGCTTATGTTTATGAATCAGTAGCAATCTTAATTTTAGCTATAGCAATTGTTGTTCTTAGAGTTCGACACATGGAAATCTTAAATAGAAAATCTATAAACAAACAAGACGATTAAATATTAACAAAATGTTTACTTCAAGTATCAGCGAAGCTGAAAACAAACTTATTTCTTATTTACCAAATACAGGAAGCTATTATGAGAGAAAGAGAAATTATTCTGTTGATTTTGAAACAAATAAAAATACGACATCCCTTCTATCTCCATACATTAGGTATAGAGCTATTTCAGAGGAAAAAGTTTTAAAACAAGTTTTAGAAATACATGGTCCACACAAAGCTGAAAAATATATCCAAGAAATATTTTGGAGGACTTACTGGAAAGGTTGGTTAGAACATAGACCAGAAGTTTATACTGATTATATAAATGAGAAAAATAATCTTTATAATGAATTTAAAAACAAAAAATATTATTTAAACGCTATTAACGCAAATACAAATTTTTCCTTTTTTAATAATTGGGTAAATGATTTAAAAAATAACGGCTATCTTCACAATCATATTAGAATGTGGTTTTCATCAATTTGGATTTTTACATTAAAACTACCATGGCAACTTGGTGCTGATTTTTTTATGCAGAATCTCCTTGATGGTGATACGGCATCAAATTTACTCAGTTGGCGTTGGTGTGCTGGTATTCAAACAAAAGGCAAGAATTATATAGCTAGAAAAGATAACATAGAAAAATATAGTAAAATAAAACTTAAGGATAATGAAATATTAAATGAAACAGCTGAACCATTATTTGAGAATAAAGATTACAGGATCACTGAACTAAAGACATTTGAAATTTCTAATCCAATTGATATAGATTATATGATTATACCAACAGATGAAATTAACATTTTAAAAGATTTAAATATTACTAATTGTTGTGCATTTATAGGATATCCAACACAAGATTATAATGATCACTTATTTAGCGATAAGGTACTTGATCATGTAAGAAATTTGACAAATTCATCAATAAATGATGATATTTTTTACGAAGATATTGAAATAAAAAAAAGCTTTAAAACTTATTACGAGGATTTAGATATTTGGATAAATGATAATAATATTAAGGAAATATATTTACCATATGTAACTCAAGGTAATTGGAAAAAGATTTATAAAAAAATAATAAAAAAATACCCAAATATTAACTTTATAAAATTTAATAGAAAATATGATATTTCTAGTTGGGTTTTTTCAAAAAAAGGTTATTTTAAATTTAAACAGAATATACCAACAATTTTAAAAGAAATATTTTAACAGACAATATGCTTGAAATAAAGAATGTTACCAAAACATATAATTATTCATATAAAGCACTAGATGGTGTTAATCTTAGTGTAAAATCAGGAGAAATTTTTGCTCTTCTAGGTCCTAATGGAGCTGGTAAATCTACATTAATAAATAGTATTTGTGGCGTAGTAAATTTTGATAGCGGTAATATAAGTGTTGATGGGTATGATGTAATTAAAAATTGGAGAAAAGCTAAAACCCTTATTGGTTTAGTTCCACAAGAGTTAAACCTTGAACAATTTGAAAAAGTTATTGATAATATTAATTTCTCAAGAGGTATTCACGGTAAAGCTCCAGATAATCAATATATAGAAGATTTGATGAAAGAATTATCTTTGTTTGACAAAAAAGAAAATAAACTAAGAGAATTATCAGGTGGTATGAAACGAAGAGTATTAATAGCAAAAGCCCTTTCTCATCAACCAAAAATATTATTTTTAGATGAACCTACAGCTTCAGTTGACCCTGAACTACGTAAAGATTTTTGGGAAGTCGTTAAAAGATTAAAACAAAGAGGAATTACTATAATTCTAACGACTCATTATATTCATGAAGCTCAAGAACTTGCAGATAGAGTAGCTATTATAAATAATGGTAAAATTATTTTAGTTGATGAAACTTCAGAGTTGTTAAAAAAAATGGGAGAGAAGAAAATTCATATAAAATTAAATGAAAAAATAGATAATCTTCCAGATAGTTTAAAAAAATTAAATGTAGAAATTAACGGAAATGGCAATCTATTTTTTAGATTCAATAGTGCTAACGGCCATAATAAAATTGATGACGTATTAAATTTTTTAAAAAATAATAACTATTCAGTCAAAGACTTATCTACTGAAGAAAGTAGTCTAGAAGAAATATTTATAAAACTAGTAGAGGAAAATAGAAATGAATTATCGCGGAATTTATAGTCTTTATTATTTTGAATTAAAAAGATTTTTTCGAACAATAATTCAGTCAATTCTTAGTCCAATTTTAACGACATCTCTTTATTTTTTAGTATTTGGTAGTGCAATTGGTTCAAGAATATCTAACATTAACGGTATTGATTATGGTTCATTTATATTACCAGGCCTAGTTATGCTTACAATATTATCAAACTCATTATCAAATGCAAGTTTCAGTATTTTTTTTAAAAAATTTAATCAAACTATTGGAGAGCTTTTTGCCGCTCCTCTCTCCAGTTTTGAAATAGTAATAGCATTTGTAGGAGCATCAGCAACAAAATCAATGATAATAGGTCTAATTATTATTTCAACCTCAATGTTTTTTATTGATCTTGAAATAAGCCACCCATTACTAATGCTATTTTTTTTACTTCTAATATCTATAACTTTTTCATTATTTGGTTTAATAATTGGTATTTTTGCAGATAACTTTGAAAGATTAAGTTTAATACCTATTCTTTTGCTCACACCACTTTCATTTCTTGGAGGTGTTTTCTATTCTATTGATATGCTGCCCGATATCTGGAGAAATGTATCTTTATTAAATCCAATTCTTTATCTTATTTCAGGTTTTAGATGGAGTTTTTATGAAATTTCAGATGTGAGTTTATTAACCAGTTTAATAACAATTTTAACATTTTTAACTTTATGCATCTTATTTATAACTTATATTTTTAAGACTGGTTATAAACTTAAAAATTAAAATGATTAGTGAAGATATCATAAGCAAATATAAAGAGGATGGAGTCGTAATTTTAAAAAATGTTATAGACGATAAATGGATTGAAACTTTAAGAAGAGGAGTTGAAAAGAATTTTAAAAATCCAAGTAAATATAAATGTGTTTATGAAACAGACAAAAACAATAATGAATTATTTTATGATGATTATTGTAATTGGAATAAAATAGAAGAATATAAAAATTTTATTTTTAATTCAAATATAGCAGAAGTTGCAAAAAAATTAATGCAATCAAAAAAAGTAAATTTATTTCATGAACATGTACTAATTAAAGAAAAAGGATCTCAAAAAAGAAGTCCTTGGCACCAAGATCAGGGTTATTATTGTGTTAATGGTCGAGATAATGTTAGCATCTGGATACCATTAGACAAAGTAGAAATAAATTCATCAATGGAATTTGTAAAAGGTTCACATAAATGGAATAAAACTTTTCTTCCAACAAAATTTAAAGGACATGAATATGAGCATAAAGATAATGAATTTGAGAGAATTCCTGACATAGAAAATGAGAGAGAAAATTATCATATAGTTTCTTGGAGTTGTGAACTTGGAGATGCAATAGCTTTTAATTATTCTACAGTACATGCTGCTTATGGAAATAATTCAAATAATAGACGAAGAGCCTTTTCAATTAGATTTACTGGAGATGATGCTAGATATATTAAAAGAAGAGGTGAAATGTCCCCTCCTTTTCCTAATTTAAAATTAAAAGATAATGAAGTTTTAGATAGTGATACTTTTCCAGTTTTAATTTCTTCTTAAGATATAAATAAAAATTAAAGAGGTAAAATACATAATCAAACTATAAGTAGCTGCAGGAATTAAATATATGCCTCCACCAAAAAATATATTTGCAACAACGATTGCAAGAGTGCCGTTTTGTAGTCCACACTCAATAGTAATAGCCCTTTGTTGTGGTTTATTAGAAATAAGAAACTTACTTAAATAGAACGCAATGATCATCATTACTAAATTTAAGATAAATGTAACTGCTCCAGCTTCTGCAAAATAAAATATTATATTTTCTCTTTCTGCTAAAATAGCACCTAATAAAACTAAAACAAAAAGAACTATTGAAATATTTTTTGCAATTTTTTCAAAAGAACTAATAAAAGATCTAGATATCATACCGATAATAACTGGCACTGTAACGATGAGAAACATTCTAAAAGCGATATTTAATATAGATCCTCCATCACCAGCATTAACATCACCTAGTAATGATAAAGAAACGAATAAAACAACTGGAATAGTAACAGCACATAAAATACTAATTACAGCTGTCAATGAAATAGAGAGTGCAACATCACCTTTAGCAAAAGATGTTAAAACATTTGATGTTACTCCGCCTGGTGCAGCAGCAATTATCATTACACCAATAGCAATTTCTGGTGATAATGGCCAAATAGAAACTATTACTAAAGCGACTATGGGAAGAATAATTACTTGAGAAAAAAGTCCAACAAGAAATTCTTTAGGTTTAAAAAAAACTCTTGTAAAATCACTTATACTTAAACCTAAGCCAAGTGAAAACATTATAAAAGCTAGTGCTAATGGAAGCACAACATCAGTAATTATTCCCATTATTTATTTTATCATTAGATATGAAATATCTAAATATATTTATAAAATTACTATTAAATCTCTAATTTATTTATCATTTCGTCGGGAATCTTTATTAACTTACCCATTGAGTTAATAGATACTATGACGACTTCTGCTTCAATTAACAACATTTCATTTCTAAGTATTTGTTGATTAAAAATAATTTTATATTTTGTGAGTTCTAAAACTTTTGATTTAATATTTAAAATATCTTCAAATTTAGCTGAAGATTTAAAATCAATATTAATTTTTTTTACAACAAAATAAAGATCATACTTTTTAAATAATGCATTATGATTGTATCCTAAATTATAAATGTATTCAGTTCTGGCTCTTTCTAAATAATTTAAGTAATTTGAATGATATACTCTACCCGTTGCATCTGTATCTTCGTAATAAACTTTTGTTTGAAAATTCATTTTTTCTATATTTTATAGGGTTTTTATACATTTTGCCTAGTTTAATATTGATTGAAATAAGTATTTTAATAACTACTTATTTATTATGACTGAATATCTAGAATCTATAATTGAAAGGGATCCTGCTGCAAAAAGCAAACTTAGCATCATTTTAACATATCCTGGAGTTAAATCAGTTTTCTTTCATAGGATTGCAAATCAATTATGGAATTTAAACCTTTACACTTTAGCTAGAATTGTTTCTCAATTTAGTAGATTTCTTACAGGAATTGAAATTCATCCTGCTGCAAATATTGGTAAAAACCTATTTATTGATCATGGAATGGGTACAGTAATTGGAGAAACAAGTGAAATTGGAGATAATGTTACTTTATACCATGGAGTGACACTTGGTGGTATTAGTCCAGCAGAAGAATCTTCAAAACAAAGAAATACAAAACGTCATCCTACTGTTGAAGATAATGTAATTATTGGTTGTGGAGCAAGTATACTTGGGCCGATTAAAATTGGACATTGTGCAAGAGTTGGTGCTAATGCCGTTGTGTTAAAAGATGTTCCAGCACATGCTACAATGGTTGGTAACCCAGTTAAAAATATTAGTATTAACAAAGATACATCATTTAAACCATATGGTGTAAGAGATATTGATGACAACCAATAATATTACCGATCTCATTGGTAATACACCTTTAATAAAACTAAAATATCCATCTGAAGTTTCTGGCTGTGAAATTTATGGTAAGGCAGAATTTTTAAATCCAGCAGGATCAGTCAAAGATCGTACAGCTTTGGGTATAATACTTGATGCTGAAGAAAAAAAACTAATTGAACCTGGTGGAACAGTTGTTGAAGGTACTTTTGGTAATACTGGTATAGGTTTAGCATTAGTATGTAATGCTAGAAATTATAAATTAAAAGTAGTAATGCCAAATGTGACTGTACCTTCGAAAAGAGATATACTTAAAAATATGGGTGCTGAACTTCATTTAGTTGATGCCAAACCATATTCAGATCCTGGCAATTATCAGCGAGTATCACAAAAATTAGCAATAGAATTAGAAAAACAAACTGGAAAAAAAACTTTTTGGGCAGGTCAATTTGAAAATTTAGCAAATTATCAATTTCATGAAAAAACTACAGCTAAGGAAATTTATGATCAAACAAATGGGAAGGTAGATGCATTTACTTGTGCAATAGGTACAGGGGGAACAATAACAGGTGTTAGTGTAGGATTAAAATCGTTTAATAAAAAAATTATTATAGGTTGTACTGACTCACAGGGGTCATCAATGTACAACTATTTCACAAAAGGCACTCCTGAAAAAAAAGGTGATGAGTCTATAACTGAAGGAATTGGGCAAGCAAGAGTAACAAAAAACCTTGAAAATTGCATAGTTGATAAGTCATTTTATGTTACTGATAAAGAATGTATGGAAATGTTATATAAATTAATTAAAACAGACGGATTATTTTTAGGTCTTAGCTCTGGAGTAAATGTTTGTGGTGCAATAAAATTAGCTAAAGAAATAGGTCCTGGTAAAAAAATTGTAACTATACTTTGTGATGATGCTAATAAATATTATGATAAAATGTTTAATATTGAGTATTTAAGATCAAAAAATTTACCAATTCCCGATTGGTTAAAAGCATGAATACAAAAGATAAAAAATTTAATTCTAAAGTTATACATTCAGGTCATGGAGCAGATGAAGCGACAGGTGCTGTGATGCCACCTATACATCTTTCTTCTACTTTTAAACAAAAATCACCTGGAGACTTTAAGTATGAATATGCAAGGACTGGAAATCCAACAAGAGATGTTCTAGAAAAATTATTATCTGAAATAGAAGATGGTAAGTTTGGTTTTGCTTTTAGTTCAGGAATGGCTGCTATTTCAGCTCTATCAGATGCTCTCGGTAATAATTACTCTATTCTATCAAGTGACGATGTATACGGGGGAACAAGAAGAATATTTGATAAAATTAAATCAGTAAATCAGAATGTTGAAGTTACTTATGCTGATTTAAGTAAAGATAATAATTGGCAAGGACACATAAAAGAAAATACAAAAATGATATGGTTAGAGACACCTTCTAACCCACTATTAAAATTAATTGATATTGAAAAAATAAGAAATAATATAAATAACCGAGAAATCATAATTGTATGTGATAATACTTTTGCCTCACCTTATAATCAACAACCTCTGAATCAAGGAGCCGATGTCATTATTCATTCTTCAACTAAATATCTAGGCGGTCATAGTGATATAATTGGTGGAGCTCTTGTTATTAATAATAATTCTGAATTAGCAGAAAAAATTAAATATATTCAAAATGCCGTGGGATCTGTTCCAAGTCCATTTGATTGTTACATGTTAGTTAGATCAATCAAAACACTCGCAGTAAGAATGGAAAGGCATAACAATAACGCATTAGAAATTGCAAATTACTTATCAAAACACAATAAAGTAAATAATGTTTTTTATCCTGGTTTAATTTCAGATCCAAATCATGAAGTGGCAAAAAAACAAATGAAGGGATTTGGGGGTATTGTATCCATAGACTTAAAAGGAGATATTAATTCAGCAAGAAAATTTCTTGAAAATATTGAAATCTTTACTTTAGCTGAAAGTTTAGGTGGAGTTGAAAGTCTAATTGAACATCCAGCAATTATGACTCATGCTTCTATTGATAAAAAAATAAGAGAGGAATTAGGTATCTCTGATACTCTGATAAGACTTTCAGTGGGGATAGAAGATGTTAACGATCTTAAAGAAGCCTTAGATAAAGCCTTAAGTTTAATTTAAATTATTTTTTTTAAGTCAGGTGGTGAATAATTAGGCCCCTTCATTACCTTGCCAAATTCATTATAAATAGGTTTGCCTTCCTCAGATAATTTACTCATATTGCTACGGTGCACTTCTTCAAAACATTTATCTAAATTTATGCCAAAAGCAGCGCCAGCTCCATAAGTAACAACTAATATATCAGTTAGTGCGTCAGCTACTTCAACAATATCCTTGTCTGTTATGGCATCTTTCAATTCGTTAAACTCTTCATCGATAAGTTTTTTTCTTAATTCTACAATTTTATCATTTGGAAATTCTGCATTATTTTTTACTTCTTGACCAAAAGTTGTCATAAATTCTTTTACTTTTTCAAAATTAGTCATTTCATCTCCCTAAAATAATTATTTATAAAAAATATCGTTGTAAGTAACAACTATAAAGAGAAAAGATATAATTGTTATCCCCACAGCTAAATAAACTCTTGTAACAAATTCCGGGAGAGAATTTGAAAATATTCTTCTAATAATAAAATACATTATGTGGCCTCCATCTAGCAGTGGAATTGGCAATAAGTTAAATAGACCTACAAATAAGGAAATTACAATGAATAAAAATAATACACCCCTAACTTGATCAAGCATCATTTGATCTGCATTTTTAACAATTCCTATAGGTCCAGCAAGTTGATCACCTAAAGTATTTTCTTTGTAAGATTGTTTCAGAAAACTAAAAGAAGCAACATAATATGTTGGTATAAATGCGAGTGAATTATTTATTGAACCAATAAAATTATATTTGTCTATACTAGGATCTTGGGGGGATGAAATTCCAATTACAAATTTATTAAATTCTTCATTAAATATCAAATCAAAACTTTTATTGATAATTTTATTTTCTCGTTCGATTAAAATATTTACAGTGTTACTATTACCTATAGCTCTTGGAATATCAGAGAATTCTTCAATGTTTATATTATTAATTTCTAATATTCTATCTCCTTCACGTAGATCATTTTTGTAGGCAGCAGAATTTTCCATAACAGAACCAATAATTGGAAGAAAATTAACAATTCCAAAAAAGAAAAAAATTGAAAATAAAGCTAACCAAGCGCTTACAATATTAAATACGCTACCAGCTAAAAGAACAGAAATTTTCTGAAATAAAGTAAGTGATTGAAATGAACCTTTGTCATCAGAACTATTTTTAGAAAAAATATTATCTAATCCTTTAATTTTTACATAACCACCAAGTGGAATTGGCGCTATTTTCCAGGTTGTTCCATTTTTATCAGTAAATTTAAATAGTGGTTTCCCAAATCCAATCGAAAAATCACTTACTTCTGCCTTAAAAAATCTAGCGACAATGTAATGACCATACTCATGGATTGCGACTAAAACTAAAAAGACTATTAGAAGGTTAAAATAAATCATTTTCTAATAATAAATTCTAAATATATATATTAAATTATTGAAATATAACATTTATCCAGTTTTAGCTTCTTCATATTCTTCAATGGGAGGACAAACACAGAATAAGTTTCTATCTCCGTATACATTATCAATTCGACTTACAGGACTCCAATATTTATTGTTTAAAAGGTAAGAATGAGGGTAGGCAGCTTCTTGCCTTGTATAAGAGTGTTCCCACTCATCTGATGATATTTCCTCTACTGTATGAGGTGCGTTTTTTATTGGATTATCTACTTTATCAAACGAGCCATCTCTGATTTTTTCAATTTCTCCATGTATAGAAATCATTGCTTCACAAAATCTATCAAGCTCTTCTTTTGATTCACTTTCTGTTGGCTCAATCATTAGCGTTCCTGGAACAGGAAAAGACATAGTTGGGGCATGAAAACCATAATCTATAAGTCTCTTAGCTATATCTTCATCTGAAATATTTATTTCTTGTTTAAAAGGCCTAATATCAATAATAAATTCATGAGCTACCATTCCATTTTTTCCTTTGTATAAAATGGGATAATATCCACTTAATCTTTGCTTAATATAATTTGCATTTAAAATCGCTACTTGTGTTGCCAATTTTAACCCATCGTCACCCATCATAGATATATATGAATATGAAATAGGTAAAATTGATGCACTGCCCCATGGAGCTGCAGAAACAGCCTCTTGTTCAGATAAACCAATTTCATTTTTAAAGACTGGATGTCCTGGTGCAAATTCTGCAAGGTGTTGTTTTAAGCCAATAGCCCCTACTCCAGGCCCTCCTCCACCATGTGGAATTGTAAAAGTTTTGTGAAGATTCATATGACATACATCAGGACCAAATTTGCCAGGCTTTGCTACACCTACCATTGCATTATAATTTGCCCCATCTAAATAAACTTGACCTCCAGCATTATGAATTTTATCACAAATTTCAACGATACTTTCTTCAAATACACCATGAGTAGAAGGATATGTTATCATTAGAGCAGATAACCGATCTCCTGCATCTGCAATTTTTTTATCTAAATGTTCAATATCGACATTACCTTTTTCATCACAATTAACAATTGAAATCTCCATACCACACATTTGAGCACTTGCTGGGTTTGTGCCGTGGGCACTTTTAGGTATAATACAAATATTTCTTTGATTATCCGAATTTTTTTCATGAAATTTTTGTATAGCTAATAAGCCAGCAAACTCACCTTGAGCTCCAGCATTTGGTTGAAGTGAAATAGCATCAAACCCAGTAATATCTTTTAACATAGATATTAATTCTTTCATCATCTGATTATATCCATGTCTTTGATGTGGTTCTAGGAAAGGATGAGCATTAGAAAAACCTGGGAGAGTTATAGGTAACATTTCAGAAGCAGCATTTAATTTCATAGTACATGATCCAAGTGGAATCATTGACCTATTTAAGGCAACATCTTTATTCTCGAGTTTTTTTAAATATCTCATCATTTCAGTTTCTGAATGGTAAATATTGAAAACAGGATGAGTAAGAATTTTATCTTCTCTGCTTAAACCATTTTTAAAACATGATTTGTCAATACTATTTTCTACTTCCTCTGCAAAAATATCAATACTTTGTTCATTAAAAAAATTAACTAAATTATCAACTTCTTGTAATGTGGTGGTTTCATCTAAAGACAATGTAAAAGTTTCATTATTTACTAATCTAAAATTGATACCTTGCTCAATTGATTTGTTAACCCAATATTTAGATTCTGGTGTTTTTATTAATAATGTATCAAAGTAATTTTTAGAAATTATTTCAAATCCAAGAATCTCTAGAGACTTTTTTAAATATCTTGCATGATGGTGAATATTATTAGCGATATTTTTTAGCCTTTCGGGACCATGGTATATTGCATAAGATGCAGATATTATTGCAAGAAGTGCTTGTGCAGTACATATATTACTAGTTGCTTTCTCTCTTCTAATATGTTGTTCCCTAGTTTGTAATGCCATTCTGTAAGATCTTTTATTTGTTCGATCAACAGATACTCCTATTAATCTTCCAGGCATCATTCTTTTATACTCATCTAGAGTAGCAAAAAATGCAGCATGTGGTCCACCCAAACCCATTGGGACACCAAATCGCTGCGAACTACCGACAACCATATCTGCGCCAAATTTTCTTGGTGATTTCATTATGACTAAACTCATAATATCTGCAGCAATTATTGATAAAATATCTTTTTGTTTATTATGTTGTATTAATGTATCTAAATCTGCAATTTCGCCGTAAGTGTCAGGATTTTGAATTAAACAACCAAACGTATCTTCATTTGGTTTATCAAAAATAATTTTAATACCTAAGGGCTTAGCTCTTGTTTTTAAAACCGATAAAGTTTGAGGATGACATGTATTTTGAACACAAAAAGTAAATTTTGAACTCTTCTTAATTTTAAATGCCATCATCATTGCTTCAGCAGCTGCAGTGCTTTCATCTAATAATGAGGCATTAGCAATATCCATTCCTGTTAGGTCAATTATCATTTGTTGGAAATTCATTAACATTTCTAATCTACCTTGACTTACTTCAGGTTGATAAGGTGTATATGCTGTATACCATCCAGGATTTTCAAGTATATTTCTAAGAATTACACTTGGAGTAGTTGTATTATAATAACCCATTCCAATATAAGTTTTCTTAAAATTATTTTTCAAAGATAAAAGTTGCGTATTAGTTTTATTGAATTCTTCAGACATACCAGGACGTAATTTAAGCTTGTCTTTAAAAATAATATGATCTGGTACAGTTTTTTCTATTAAGTCGTCTAGTGATTTACTACCGACAACTTTAAGCATTTCAATAATATCTTCATTTCGAGGACCAATATGTCTACTTGCAAATTTATCTATATCTATCATCTACTGCTCCAAAAATTTTTTATAATCATCTTCAGTCATTAGCTCATCATATTGACTAGGATTTGATACTTTCATTTTAAAAATCCATCCTGTATTTTCTGCGTCTTGATTTATAATCGCAGCATCACCCTCTAAACTATTATTAACTTCCATGATTTCACCATCAATTGGTGCGTAAATATCTGAAGCGGCTTTAACTGACTCTACCACACATATTTCTTCCTTTGCATTTACAGATTTACCTACTGACGGCAATTCTATGAAAACTATATCACCTAAGCTTTCTTGTGCATGATTAGATATACCAACAGTTGCTATACCATTATCAATTGAAACCCATTCATGATCTTTTGTGTATTTTTTTTCACTCATTGTTACTCCCATTTTTTTTATAATTTTTTTTAACGAATGGTAGACTAGTTTTTTTTACTAATTCCATTTTATTTCTAATTTCACAAAAAATTTCTTTTTCTTCATCAAAATGTAAATTTACATATCCAATAGCTATTGATTTATTTAGATTTGGACTAAAACAACCACTAGTAATTTTACCAATATTATTTTTATTACTATCAAATAAAATCATTCCATCTCTTAACATTGATCTACTAACTGAAATTAATCCAATTTTTTTATTTGAAGGCTTATTATGTAATTGATCTGATAATATTTTATTACCATTTAGTACAGTATCATTTAAACGATCTTTATCTAGCGCCCATGATAGTCCTGCTTCGATTGGCGTTATGTTTTCGTTTAGTTCGTGACCATATAAACTCAATCCAGCTTCTAATCTTAATGAATCTCTTGATCCCAGTCCACAAAGCATAGTATTTTTATTTTCTAATAAATCTTTTACAAATACTTCGGCTTGTTCAGCAGATATAGAAATTTCAAATCCATCTTCACCTGTATAACCAGATCGACTTACAATTATGTCATTTTTTTTATATTCTAAAATACTAATATCTAAAAAATTCATATCGCTTGGTAATTCAATTATATTTTTTAGAACTTCAACCGACTCTGGACCTTGAATAGCAAATAAACAGTTTTTGATATGTAATATTTCTGCATTTGGAGCGCATTTGAAGAAAATTTTTTCATCTTCATTTTTTCTAGATGCATTATAAACGATATATAAAAAAGATTTACTTTTTATATCTATTAAAGAAACTATTAAGTCATCTATTACACCGCCATTTTCATTAAGTAAAAAAGTGTAATTTGATTTATTTTTTCTTAAATTATTTAATTTTAATGGAATATATTTTTCTAAATTATTAATATGCAAATTGTTAGTTTCTATTAAAACCTGCCCCATATGACTTACATCAAAAATACCAGAATGGTTTCTTACGTTTTTATGCTCATTAATTATGCCTGACTTATAATTAATTGGCATATTAAAACCAGCAAACGGAACTAATTTAGCGCCATTGGCCTCATGAAAGTTTTTAAGAGGAATATCTAAAGGCAACTCGTTCAATTTATATCTCCAAGTTACCCCTCTGTCTTTTTACCTGAGAGTTTTTACACCTTCGGTAGAGCCAAAGCTCTTTTCCAGAGTTTTATTTTAACGGTCCATTTGCCTGAGAGTTTCCGGGTCGTTGCTCCTTCGGCTCTGATCTTATCAGTATCTCCCGTTAATTTTTTTTATACCTTTTTTTGAATATAAAACAATTAATTTAGAGGAATATTATTGTTTATTTTACTATCTTGGTAGATTTTTGACAATTTTTGATATTCATCTTTAATTTTAGTAATTTTTGGTGATAATTGTTTATTTTGACCTAATTTATTTATTTCAGAAGTTATTGAAAAACTTTGCCAATACTTATTGTTTTTTTGATAATTGCCATCTTTAATCTTAAATACTTCTTCTAAAATTTTAAGATCATGAGGAATATTAAAATTATCCTTTGTATCTTCATATGGAAAAAAATAGTAAAAATTATCAAAACCAGCCCAAGTAATGGCTGAAAGACATAAAGAACAAGGTTGATGAGAGCTAATAAAATAATAATCCTTAGTATTAATATTTTTATTTTCATATAAATTAAAAAGAGTAGATATTTCACCATGAAATAAAGGGTTTTTAGTCTCTTCATTTGTACCTAGGCAAATTATGCTTAAATCTGATTTTTTTAAAATAAAAGCTCCAAATATTTTGTTTCCATTATTAATAGAAATATTTGTAAGAGGTATTAGCTCATCTATAAAGATATCTAGCAATTTACTGAAATTAGAAATCATATAATGGGGAATTGTTAGACTATTTATAAGATTTGTCTATCAGGTAAAAAAAAAGGAACCCAGCAAGCTAGGCTCCTTTCATGTATCGTGCATTTCCTCCCGATACAAATTAAAAAAAGTTTCCTTAAATTAATTTGATTATTACCTTTGCGTGTAATAATTATGATTAGATTACTAAACAAAAATATCATTATCAATATAAAAAACTAAAAAACATTTTTTTTTGTTAATATGACTGTTAATAAACTGTGGAAATTCTAGTTAGTGATCTATGTTAATAAATTTAAAGAAAAAGAAAGTTTATAAAATTTTAGGAGTAATGTCAGGCACATCTATGGATGGTATTGATATAAGTTTAATTCAAACTAATGGGACAAATTATGTAAAATTTATTAATGAAAAGTCATATGACTACTCACTAAAACTGCAGAATAAAATTAAGACAATTATTGTAAATAAACCAAAGAATAAAAATAAAATAATAAAATATTTTAAGCAAAATGAAAATTTAATTAATGAAGTATATATTCTTTTTATTAGGAAATTTTTAAACGAATTTAAAATTAATAGAGATTCAATAGATTTTATTAGTTTAAGTGGTCAAACTGTTTATCATAATCCATTAAGACAAATATCAATTCAATTAGGTTCAGGAAAAGTTATTGCAAATAATTTTAAAATTAAAACCATTTCTGATTTTAGAGAAAATGATATTAGAAATAAAGGCCAAGGAGCACCAATAGGTTCATACTATCACAGATATATTTTAAATAAATTTGATAATAAATCTGTTATTATAAATCTTGGTGGTATTGCAAATTTTACTTTAATAAAAAAAAGAATAGTTATTTCATCCGATATTGGAGTAGCAAATTGTATAATTGATGATTTAACTAATTATTTTTTTAATAAAAAATTTGATAAGAATGGTATTTTGTCATCAAAAGGTAAAATCAATAATAAAATTTTAAATTCATTTAAAAATGATAATTTTTTTAAACAAAAAATCCCTAAATCATTAGATCGTAATTATTTTGATAAATACAAGAATAGATTAAAAAAAATCAATAAATATGATGCTCTATGTACAGCAACATATATGTCTTTAGTAGGATTTCAAAATTTTCTAAAAATTAATAAATTTCATTTTAATAATATTATTTTAACAGGTGGTGGAAGAAAAAATACTTACTTACTAAAAATTTTAAGAGATAATATTAATAAAAAAATTACTTTAATTGATAATTTAAAAATTAATGGAGATCTTGTAGAGGCTCAAATGTTTGCATATATAGGTATTAGATCTATTAAAAAACTTACTATTAGTGGCAGATATACAACTGGTACTACTAAAAATATAAGTGGGGGTAAAATTTATTTACCTAACTAATTTGTTAATCTAGTCCAAGTCATTTTATCAATATTCGATCCACATAAAATCACTAAAGTATTTTTATTTTTTAGTTTATCATTAATTTTATATTTAATTGCAGCTAATCCAGCAACACATGCTGGCTCCAACATTAGTTTTAAATTATCAAAAGCGTAAATCATATATTCTTTCATTTCATCATCAGTAACTGTAACCATTTCATCTATTACTGATTTAGCTACATTATAAGAATATTCTAAATGTAGAGGAGCAGATAAACTATCGGCTATACTGTTAACTAATACATTTTCTAATGGCTTGCCTAATTTAATACTATCACTCATCCCTTTTGCGCCCTCTGGCTCCACACCAATTACTTTGGTATTAGGGGATAGTTGTTTTATGTAAGATGAAACACCACTTATTAAGCCTCCTCCTCCTACTGAGATGATTAAGTAATCTAATTTTGTATCTAAGGTCTTAAAATACTCAATTATCTCTAATCCAATTGTTGCGCTTCCTTGTAGTGTATGTGGCCCATCAAAAGGATGTATAAAATAATAACCATTGTTTTTTGCATTTGATGCATCAATAAATGCCTGCTTTGGATTAGTAAATTTTATGTTTGCATTGTAACTCTTACATTTATTGATTCTATAAGGATTTGCAGACTCATATAGAAAAATTTTATTATTTAGTTGAAATAAATTAGCTACGAAGGATGCGGCTATTGCATGATTACCAGCACTAACTGCAGTAATACCTTTTTGAAATTTACTTTTATCTTGTGATATAATATTGTTAACTGCTCCTCTTGCTTTAAATGAGCCTGATTTTTGCAAAAATTCACATTTAAAATATATATTTGTTGAAAAAAAATCATCTAACCTTGTTGATGCTTTAATAAAAGGAGTTTTATTAATATATGGTTTAATTCTATTAAGAGTGGTCCTGATATTATCAGGAGATAAAGCAGATGGTATCAAGAAATACCTCTAATCTCTTTTATTTTATCATAAGCTATATTTATAGCTGCTAATTCTTTATTTGACTGTTTAATAAATTCTTTAGGCATACCTTTTGCAATTAAATTATCAGGGTGATGCTCTTTATTTAGTTTTATCCATTTTTTTCTTATTTCCAAATCAGTACTACTTCTATTTACACCTAAGACTTTATAAGGATCTGATTCACTATTTTTTAAATTAGCTTGAAAAATTCTTTGAAAATCTTTTTCTGTAAATTTAAAAGATTTAGAAACTGATCTGAGTAGATCGATTTCACTAATTGATATATTTCCATCAGAGGCTGCAATATAAAATAAATTATTTAGAAGTTCTTCGAGCAATATTTTATTATTTGAGAATAAATTTCCTACTTGATTAGCAATTTGTTTATAATCATAAGTATCTTTTTTCGCTTCATTAAAAATTTTAGCCACTTTAGACATTTCTGATTTTGGCACTTTAAACTTATCTTTAAATGCTCGTATCTCATCATCAGTGACTTGACCATCTGATTTAGCTAATTTTGCAGAGAGTATTATAAAACTTAATGTAAATATTTGTTGTTTTTGATTATTATCTATTCGATTAAAATTAAAACTTGAGCGAGATTTAGATCTTCTATCAAATGCGCCGCCAGCCATTACTCCTAATATTGCGCCTATAGGACCTCCTAATGCAAAACCAGCTGCTCCACCAATTACTCTTCCCCAGATACTCATTTTAAAGAATTAATAATATTCTTTAACTCACTAATTTCTAATTTTGAGATAAAACCATCTTGATTAAGGTCAACAATTTGAAAAACTATACTGATTGACTGTTCGATTTCAGAAAGTGAAATTTTATTATCATTATTAAAGTCTACGAAGTTGAAATACATTTGTTCTTCATCATTTAATTCATTTGAAATAGTATTATTCGAAATAAGTAATAAAGATAAAAAAATTAATTTAATCATCCAAACCATCTATACATACCTATTATTCCTGCAAGTGCATAGAAAACTTGTAATAATAATATGCCATTATGTTTTAATCTATATGCCCATATTCCAATGAGTATCGCAGATAATAATAATAATGAAAAACCCAAAAATTCAAGTCCGATATTAAAGGCTACAAAAAGTGAATATAGTATGGCGGTTAAAACACCTACCCATTCTAACAATTTATTGAAATTCAAAAATATTATTTTTTCTTAATATTTATTGCGTTCTCTTTTCCGCGATTTTCACCAATTTCAAACTCAACTGGCATACCTTCTTCTAAAGTGTCAATTCCAGCAGCTTCTAAAGCTGATACATGAAGAAAAACATCTTTTCCTCCATCATCATTTTCTATAAATCCATAACCTTTGGTTGGATTAAACCATTTTATTTTACCACTTGGCATATTTTATTCTCCTTTATTAATGATTTTTATGAGGTTTAATTATTATTTTATCGTATATATAATATAAATATTGATTAATTAATTTCATTAAATAACTAATAAGTAATTAATTTCAAGCTATATTTTATAAATTTATGCTAAGCTATAAACACGGATTTCATGCTGGAAACCATGCAGATGTATTGAAACACACTGTACTTATATATCTATATAATTTGGCAAAAAAACATAATAAATCAATTAGTTACATAGATACTCACTCAGGTAATGGCTTATACAAATACATATCTCAATATATGGAGAAAAATAAAGAATACATACATGGTATTAAAAAAATAGAAAAATACGTTGGTGAGAACAAATTAATAAAAAAATATCTAAATATAATAAAAATAGTTTCAAAAAATAATTTTTATCCTGGATCACCTTTAATTATCTCAAATATATCACATAATAGCGATAAATTATATTTTTGCGAGTTGCATAACAATGAGTTTAGTAATCTTAAGAAAAATTTAAAACAATTTACTAATATTAAAAATATAAATGCTGATGGATTTGAGTATATAGAAAAAAAATTAGATAGTGATAAATCATATTTTATTTTAATTGATCCGTCATATGAGATTAAAGATGATTTTATTAAAATTAATAATATTCTTGATAATATAGAAAAATATAAAAAATCAAAAATTCTAATATGGTACCCAATTTTAAATTATGATGATAATGATAAATTTATTGAAAATTTAAGAAAAAAAGGAATTGGTAGAATCATTAATTTAGAAATGCCTATTATATCAAATATTGAAGAAAGGGTTATGAAAGGTAGCGGTCTTTTAATCATCAACTTTAAAGAAAATAAAATATTTCGAGATTTAAAAGCTCTATCAAAAGAGTTGCATTTTTATTTAAAGCAAAATGATGATGTATATAATCCTAAAGTAAGATATTTATAAAAATAATGAAAAATATAAATTTAATTGATGATGACATTTATAATCTTTTTTGGAGAATAGCTCTTCCTTCATCAATAGGAACAGTTTTTCAAAATCTATATTCATTAGTTGATGCAATTTTTGCAGGAAGAATGATTTCTGAAATTGCTTTAGCAGCTATTGGACAAACATTTCCAATTTATTTTATTATAATAGCTCTAGGAATAGGTTTAAGTATTGCAACAACAAGTATTGTAGCTAACTCAATTGGTGAGAAAAAAATTAGCAAAGCAAGTCAAATTTTTTGTCAATCTTTGGGGTTAGCTATATTTGTTGGAATAATAATTTCACTTTTTGGAATTTATTTTGGTCCTACAATTTTGGCATCAATTAACAATGATCAAGATACTTTAAAACTATCAAGTGATTATATGAATATAATTTATTTAGGTTCAGTAGTAATTTTATTATTAATGGTCTCAAACTCATGTTTAGCGGCATTAGGTGATACAAAAAGCTATAGAAATGTTTTAATATTTAGTTTTTTTTTAAATATAATTTTAAATCCAATTTTAATATCTGGAACATTTTTTGGATATGAAATTTTTAAACCTTTAGGAATAACAGGAATCGCAATTGCTACAATATTATCTCAGTTCATAGGTCTGTTATATTTGTTATATAAAATATCTAAAACTGAAATATATAACTCTTTTAAAAATAAATATCTTGTCCCAAAATTTAGATCAATTACTGAAATATCTATCCAAGGAATTCCAGCATCAATAGGTCTTATGATGATTGCTCTAGGTTCATATATATTACTATATTTTGTAAGTTATTATGGCAACGATGCTATTGCTGGATTTGCTTCTGCAGGTAGATATGAGCAGTTATTATTTTTACCTTTATTGGGATTAAGTACAGCTGTTACTTCAATTGTTGGTCAAAATTTAGGTGCAAATAAACCAGAAAGGATAGTAGAAACTTACACAAAAGCAATAAGAACAGGAGTAATAATTTTAAGTATCGTTGCAGTTTTTCTATTTTTTTCAGCCGAATTATCAATGAGATTATTTACGGATGATGAAGATGTTATATTCTATGGTTCTATGTATTTAAAAATATGGGCATTTGGTTTTCCAGCTTTTCCACTTTTCTTTATACCAAATGCAACTTTTCAAGGATTAAAAAAAGCCATTATAGTAATGTATATGGCTATTCTTCGATTTGTTTTAACGCCAATAATTGTAGTAACTTTAATAAATAATTTTATTAGAGAAGATTATATTTATATGTTTATAGGTTTAACAACAATACATTGGATAATAGGTATTTTGTATTATAGATATTCATTAAATAAAATAAAAAATTTGATTAAAAATTAATTTGTACCTTGCAGATTTGGCACAAATAAAACATCATCAAACTCTTTAGAAATTAATTTATTATTTTTCCTTTTATATTTAATAATAACTTGTCTATTGTCTCTAATTATTGGACAAACAATAATTCCATCTTCTTTGATATGAGAAAATATTTTCTTAGTTATATTTTCTGTAGCCGCAGTAAATATAATTCTATCAAAAGGAATTTGCTCCATCCATCCTTTATTTCCATCTTCATATTTAGCTACAATATTAGTAAGTTGAAGCTCCTCAAATATTCTAGATGATTTTTCATGGAGGTTTTTAATTCTTTCAATTGTATAAATTCTTCTAGCAAGTTTAGATAATATTGCACATTGGTAACCACTACCAGTTCCTATTTCTAAAACTTTATGATTAGTTTTAACTTCTAACAACTCAGTCATTTTTGCAACTATATAAGGTTGGCTTATTGTTTGATTATCGCCAATAGGTAAGGCGATATTTTCATAAGCTTGATTTCTATAATTTTCAGGAATAAATTTTTCTCTAGGTATACTTTCTAATGCTGATAAAACATTAGCATTAACAATACCGTATTCTCTCAATTCTAATATTAATCTTATTTTTCGTACATCTAGCACTATAAAAGTTTTTTATTATTAAAGTATTTTTGTAAAACATCAGGAATTTGAACATTACCATCCTCCATTTGATAATTTTCTAAAATTGCAATTAATGTTCTACCAACTGCCAACCCTGAACCATTTAAGGTATGAACAAAAGTATTTTTATCTTCATTTTTATACCTAGTATTCATTCTTCTTGCTTGAAAATCACCACAATTAGAACAACTTGATATTTCTCTATATTTACTCTCACCTGGCAACCAAACTTCTATATCATGCGTTTTTTTAGCTGAAAAACCCATATCACCAGTACACAGTGTCATCACTCTGTAATGAATATTTAAATCTTTAAGTATGCTTTCTGCACAAGTAAGCATTCGCTCTAATTCATCTTCAGATTGATGTGGCTCAACAACAGACACTAACTCTACTTTAGTAAATTGATGTTGTCTTAACATGCCTCTTGTATCTTTTCCAGCTGCACCAGCCTCAGATCTAAAACATGGTGTATGAGAAGTTGATCTAATAGGAAGTTGATTAATATTCAAAATTTCATTTCTTACTAAGTTTGTAAGTGGAACTTCAGCTGTGGGTATTAGCCAATGATCATCACCAGCTGTAAACAAATCTTCTCCAAACTTTGGAAGTTGTCCAGTACCAAATAATGGGTCTTTTTTTACCAGAAATGGAACGCTGTACTCTATATAACCATTTTCTTCAGTATGTTTGTCTAACATAAAATTTGAAATTGATCTTTCTAATTTTGATATTTGATTTTTAAGTATCACAAATCTTGAACCTGACAATTTTGTAGCGTTTTCAAAATTAATAAGCCCAAGATTTTCACCTATTTCAAAGTGAAGTTTTGGTTTGAAATTAAATTTAGGTTTTGATCCCCATTCTCTATAAAACTTATTATCACTTTCATCTTTTCCATTGGGTACAGAATTGTCTGGAATATTTGGCAATCTTGTTAAAATTGAATGCAGTTCATTTTCTTTTATATTTTCTAGTTCTTTTAATGAATTAATTCTATTTTTTAATTCTTCAACTTTATCTAATTGATTCTTAGTATCTTTATTTTTATTTTTTAAATAACCGATTTCTTTAGAAAGTTTATTACGCTCTGACAAAATAGTTTGTAGAACAGTTTGAGTTTCCCTTTTTATTTTATCAATTTCTAAAATTTTAGATGATATTGATTCTACACCTCTTAATTTCATTGCATTATCAAATTCAATAGGATTATCTCTGATATAATCAATGTTGTGCATTATTTATCATCTCTCTTTTTTTGTATCAATTTAGCAATATATATAGATATTTCATATAAAATAATAATTGGTAAGGCTAAACTTATTTGACTAAATGGGTCAGGTGGTGTTAGAAAAGCTGCTGCCAAGAACGCAATTACAATTGCGTATTTTCTAAATTTTTTTAAAGACTCATGTGTTACCATTCCAACTCGCGCCATTAAAGATAATACAACTGGTAATTGAAAAGCTAGACCAAAGGCGAATATGAATCTCATCATTAAAGACAGATATTCTCCCATTTTGGCTTCAAGTCTTATTGGAACACCAGATGATCCCATATTTTGATATGAAAGAAAAAAAGACCAGGCTATTGGTGAAATTATATAATAAACCATTGAACCACCCGCAAAAAATAATATTGGCGTTGCTACTAAGTATGGCAGAAAAGCTTTCTTTTCATTTTTATATAAACCTGGCGCAATAAATCTCCAAATTTGAATGGAAATTAATGGAAAAGCAAAAAATAAAGCAAAGAAGAAAGCAATTTTTAACTCAGTAAAAAAAGCTTCTTGAAGAGCAGTGTAAATAAAACCCTGACCATTTTCAGTATCTAATAAACTAACTAGTGGATAAGCAAGAAATGAAAATAATTCATTTGCATAATAAAAGCAGAGTATAAAAATTATTAATATATATAGAAAACTCCACAAAAGTCTTTTTCTTAACTCAGTTAGATGTTCAATTAATGACATTTCTTCAAATTTATCTTCTGACATTTATTTTAATCTTGTTTTTCTATATCTGAAATTTCTTTTTCAGCAGTTTTAACTGTATCTTTAACTAAATTAATTTCATTTTGAAAATTTTTTTTTATATTTATACCATCTTTGATTTTTTTTACTTCTTTTACAGATTTTGCAATCTCTTTGATTTCAGTTTCTTCAGCTATTTCATTAATTGATGATTTAAAATCTGATGATATTTTTTTTATATTTTTTGTTAATAAACCAATTTGCTTGATAAACTTAGGAAGATCTTTAGGACCTATTACAACAACTACAATGATAACAACAAGAAAAATTTCGCCCCAACCAAAAGTAAACATTGAATTTACTTTTCTTCGTCGTTCTTATTCTCTAAGTTTTTATCTTCTTTTTTTTCTTCGTCAGACATTCCCCTTTTAAAAGATTTAATACCTTTTGCCATATCACCCATTAATTGAGGAATTTTGCCTCTACCAAATAAAAGTAGGACTATAACGAGAACTATTAAGAGTTGCCAAATACTAGGTGTCATAACGCGCTTATACGTAAACTATAAGAAAAAACAAGAAATAAAAAAAATAGATCCTAATATGGATCCAAGTACATTTTACTTTGTAACATGGGAGAAAATGTAAAAAAATTAAGGATCTTTGCCATTTTTTATATTTTTTTTAATCTTAAAAGACGTTATTTTTTTAAGACTTTAATAATATATCTAAATAAATAATGTATGTAAAAATATATGGAAAATTTATCCAAAAAATTAAATAATTATTTTAAAAAATATTTCGTAAATTTTATAGATACATATGATCAAAAAAACGCCAGAGAATATATTTCACAAAACAGAATAGATGTTGTTGCAAAAATTATCTACTGTGAATATTTTTTAAAAATAACTCCAACAAAATTTAATAGACTATTTTATTATCTTCATCTTAAAAAATGGAATAATTTTAAAGCTAATGATAATGATAAAAGAAGCTTCTTGGATTATGAGAATGAATTCAAAAAAATTATTAATTCAATAGATAAAAATGGTTTTAATATAAATAATAGCATAATACCAATTGATAAAGAAAATAAAATTATTGATGGAAGTCATCGATTAGCATCAAGTATAGTTTTAGATAAAAAAATTAAAGTCGCGAAATTTGATGTTGTTAGTCCATCAATCACATTACAACGTTTTCTGAATGATTTTAATTTTAAAGCAAATCCAGAATTAATTGATTATTTGATCTTTAATTTAATAAAATATGATCATGATTTACGAATATTTACACTATTTCCACTCAGAGATAAAAATTTAGATAGTAAATGTTTTAATATATTAAAGAATTACGGAGATATAATTTTAATCAAGTCTTTAAAAACTAATAATATATTAAATGCAATTAATATGTGTAGAGTTTTTTATGATGGTGCAGAATGGATAGGAAATGTTGAAAATAGATTTAAAGGTGCAGTATGGAAAGCTAATGCATGTTTTAAAAATACTAGCGGTATAATAGATGTAATTTTATTCAAACCAAAATCTGCAAGCTATGGAACTGCAGAATTTTTAAAGAAAATAAAAATTGAGATAAGAAATATTTATAAAATTCATTTCCATAGCATACATTCATCTGATAATCATATTGAAACAATAAATTATGCAAAAATTTTTTTTCATTCTAATACGAGAATACTATCATCAAAAAGAAAAAATAATTTTGCATATAATTTAGAATATTCAATTGAAAAATTAAAAAAAATTAAAATAAATCCAAATAATTTTGTTTTTTCAGGTAGCGCAGTAATGTCAGCATTGGGTCTTAGAGAACCAAAAGATCTTGATGTTTTTCATACTAAGGATACTAATTTACCAAATATTTTATCTTCTCATAATTCTCAATTAATATTTCTTAAAATAGATTTAAATGAATTAATTTATAACCCAAAAAATTATTTCTA
>CACOIH010000011.1 GCA_902627245.1 uncultured Alphaproteobacteria bacterium | reverse complement strand
AAAAATTTAATCTCCCAGGTATAAATTTCAAAGGTGTAAACACTATAACCCATGAAGATTTACGCTGGAAAAGAAGAGATATTAAAACTGTGAACCTTCTTCCAAATATAATTGCAGCAAACAAAGCAAAAAAAATGAAAGCATATGAGGCAATTTTATTACAAAATGGTAAAGTAACTGAGGGCACTTCCTCCAATATTTGGATAATTAAAAAAAATAATTTGATAACTCATCCCGCTAATACTGATATTTTAAAAGGTGTTACAAGAACATCAATTTTAAAAATTATTAAAAAAACCTCACTAAAATTAGTAGAAAAAAGTTTTACTCATAAACAATTATTAGATGCTGATGAGGTATTCTTAACGAGTTCAGGTAGTTTTATAACGCCAATACTCAAAATTGATAAAAAGAAAATTAATAACGGCAAAATTGGAAATATTACTTTGAAACTTGCAGAAATGTACTCTAAATCATGTATGCATGGATAATTTAAAACAGGAAGATATTCATGATATTTGCTTTAAAATTAGCAAGGAAATCATTTTACCAAAATATCAAAATCTTAAAGAAGATGATATAAAATATAAAAATGGATCTGATCTAGTTACTTCTGCTGATATTGCAGCTGAAAAAGAATTAAAAAAAAATCTCTTAAAGATTATTCCATCCTCTGGTTTTATTGGTGAAGAAGAGTATGCTTCTAATCAAAATATATTGAAATCATATCAAGAAGATAATTATTGTTGGACTGTAGATCCAATAGATGGAACAACAAACTTTGTTAAAGGAAGAGATAAATTTGCTATTATGATTGCTTTAACAAAAAAAGAACAGATTTTATATTCGTGGATATATAAACCATTAGAAAATGTAATGTCTCATGCCATTTATAATGAAGGGTCATATATTGATAATAAAAAAATAAAAACAAATGGCGTAAATAATTTAGATAAAGCAATTGGATCAATTAGTACTAAGTATTGGGATGAAAAATATTGGGATCAAATTAAAAATTTAAAAAATGAATTTGCAGAAGTTAAATCTTATAGATGTATTGGGTACGAATATATAGATATTGGTCTAGGCCAAAGAAACTTTGCTATTTTATCTAAACTATCCCCTTGGGATCATATTCCTGGAGTATTGTTTGTTAGAGAGGCAGGCGGATCAGATATTGATTTTGACCATCAACCATATAATTTTACAAAAAAAAATAACAATTTAATTGTTGGGAATACAAAAGAATTTAATCTACAAATTTTAAATAAATTAGGAGTTTAATATGAGTGTTAAAAATGTTTCATTTATTGGTTTAGGTGTAATGGGATATCCAATGGCGGGTCATCTACAAAAAAATGGATACAATGTTACTGTTTTTAATCGTACCGAGTCTAAAGCAAAAAAATGGGTTGAGGAATATGGTGGTCAGATGGGAAAGACTCCAAATGAAGCTTCTTTAAATGCAGAAATTGTTTTTATGTGTGTTGGTCGTGATGAAGATATTATTGAGGTAATGGAAGGTGATAATGGTATTTTATCTTCTGCAAAGAAAGGATTAATAATTGTTGATCACACAACTGCATCTGCAGAAATAGCTAGAACATATTTTGCTAAACTAAAAAAAAGGAATGTTGCTTTTTTAGACGCACCAATTTCTGGCGGACAAGCTGGAGCTGAAAATGGCACTTTATCTATTATGATTGGTGGTCAAGAAAATGATTTTGAAGTTGTAAAACCAGTTTTACAGTCTTACGGAAAAGCAATTGAGTTAATTGGACCATCTGGATCTGGCCAAATAGCAAAAATGATAAATCAAATATGTATTGCAGGTCTCGTGCAAGGACTTTCCGAAGCAATGGCATTTGGTAAAAAGTCAAAAGTTGATATGGAAAAGGTATTAAGTGTTATTTCAAAGGGCGCTGCTCAGTCTTGGCAAATGGAAAATAGATATAGAACTATGATAGATGGTAAATTCGATTATGGTTTTGCAGTTGATTGGATGAGAAAAGATTTATCTATATGTTTTAATGAAGCCAAAAAAAATGGCGCTTCCTTACCTATTACTGAAATTGTAGATAAGTATTATGAACAAGTTCAAAAAAATGGTGGTAATAGACTTGATACATCTTCGCTAATGACATTAGTCGATAAATAAATGTCAAGAAACTTAGTTTTAGCAATTATTTTACTAATAGCTTCATCATTTTTTTGGTCAGGAAATTTTTTTTCTGGAAAGTTAGCTTTTTTATCAGATTTAACTCCCTTTAAATTAAGTTTTTTTCGCTGGATACTAGCTTTACTTATTTTGCTACCTTTTACTTATGCTCAAATCATTAAAGATTTAGAGTATTATAAAAAAAATATTCTATTAATGACTGTAATTTCTATCTTAGGGGTCACAATCTTTAATTCTTTTACATATATTTCCCTTCAAACTACCTTGGTAATTAATTCAACGTTAATGGCATCAGTAGCACCAGTGATGATGATTGGTTTTTCTTGGTTAATATTTAGAACTAAAACAACAACACTTCAGTTTACAGGTATAATTTTATCTCTACTAGGAGCTTTTGCTATAATTTTAAAAGGTAATTTAAATAATTTATATAATTTATATTTTACAGCGGGTGACTTATGGATGTTAGGTGCAGTTTTTTCTTGGTGTTTATATTCAGTGTTACTAAAAAAAATAGATAGTAAGACATCACAGTTAGCTAATTTAGAAGTAATGATTATTATTGGTGTGATCTTTATTATTCCATTCTATATTATTGAGTCTTTTAATACGTCATATCTTCCATCAACTGGATTAGATTTAGCTATAATTGGCTATGTAGCTGTGTTTGCAAGTATAGTTGCATTTTTTTCTTGGAATAAGGGTGTATCTATTATTGGCCCAAATAGGGCGAGTCTTTTTTTACATTTAATACCTGTCTTTAGTGCTATATGGGCAATTTCTTTTTTAAATGAGAAATTTGCTTTTTTTCATGTCATTGGAGTACTTTTTATACTATCGGGAATTATATTATCTAATATAAAGCTATCTAATGAATAAAATTATTAAAACAGAAGCAGAATGGAAATCACTTTTAACTGATGACGAATATTATGTAACCAGGCAAAAAGGAACGGAACCTCCATTTTCAGGAAAAAATTTTGAAATTGTAAATGGTGGTGTTTTTAAATGTAAATGTTGTGGTAACGAGTTATTCAATAGTTCTAGTAAATATGAATCAGGTTGTGGCTGGCCAAGTTTTTTTGAGCAATTATCGCCAGAAGCAATTAAAACAGAAGTGGACAAATCACATGGCATGGTTCGAATAGAAATTATGTGTGCAAAGTGTGATGCACATTTAGGTCATGTATTTGATGATGGGCCACAGCCCACAGGAAAAAGATACTGTGTTAATTCTTTGTCAATAAACTACGAAGAAGTTGAATAACACTTCTTACACTTTATTATTTTCATCTATCGGACATGCTTTAATGCATATGTTTGCAGCATTTTATTTCGTAATTGTATTAACAATAGAAAAAGAATGGAATATTTCGTATGATCAACTTATTCGTTTGTGGACCTTAGGAGCTTTACTTATTGGGCTAGGTGCCATTCCTTTTGGATGGCTTAGTGATCGATGGAGTCGATCAGGAACTATGACAATAATGTTTATTGGAATGGGTTTAGCCTCCATTTTATGCGGTTTTAGTACATCAGTATCATATTTATTTGTTTCGTTATCATTACTAGGCTTATTTTGTTCAATTTATCATCCAGTTGGCATTCCTTGGGTTATTAATTCTGCAAACAGGCAGGGAAGAGCGCTTGGCATAAACGGGATCTTTGGTGGTGTCGGAATAGGCTCTGGAGCTTTTGTTGCAGGAACTTTAACAGAATTACTTAATTGGCAATTAGCCTTTATACTGCCAGGCTTTCTATCAATTATTATTGGTTTTATTCTTATCTACTTGATATTTATAGATAAAATTTCCTATAAAAATTTTTTCATTAGTAATGATAAGCAAGATCATTCTCGAAATGAAATGGTGCTAATTGCATTTATTATGCTTTTATCCATGTTTGCACTTGGGTTGTCATTTCATAATACACAAACAGCTTTACCTAAAGTTTTTGAAATACGCATAGGTAACATAAATTCTATTCAAATTGGTTTTATGATTGGCATTATTTATTTTATTTCTGGCGCTACAACTTTTGTTGGAGGTCTTATGGCTGACCGATTTAATCTAAAAGCTATTTATCTTATTGGCATATTTATGCAGTTTCCATGTTACTTAGGTATTGCTTACATGTCTGGTTATTCAATTGTAATCTTATGTATATTGGCTGCTGTATTTAATGCTAGTGTTCTTCCAACAGAAAATCTTCTTTTAAGTAAATTTACTCCTCAAAAATACCATGGTGTAGTTTATGGTATTAAATTCATCTTAGCATTTGGTTCAGGGCCAATATCTGTATTTTTAATATCTGAAATATATTCTATTACCCTTGAGTTTACTTATCTTTTCTTAATTAATGCTGCTATGATGGCTTTAGTCTCAATATTTATTCTTTTTTTACCAATTCAAAAGAATCAAAGTCTTGCTACTTAAGATTAATTTATTAATCTTAAGAATAAATATCTACAAATAGGTAATCTATGAATTATGAAAAAATAAATAATGAAATTAAGAAATTTGTTGAAGAAAGAGATTGGGATCAATTTCACTCACCTAAAAATCTTTCAATGGCTCTTTCAGTTGAAGCATCAGAATTAGTAGAAATTTATCAGTGGCAAAAAGAAGATGATTATAAAACTGATGATGTTAAAATTAAAGATGCAGTAAAAGATGAGTTAGTTGACATATTTTTCTACTTGATGAGAATGTGCCACAAAACAAATATTGATTTAGAAAAGTCTTTCTATGAAAAAATGGAAAAAAATAGAAAGAAATACCCGATTGAAAAGTATAAAGGAAAGTCAAAGATTTAAAATATTATAATAACTATTAATTATTTTTTATAAGAAATTTTTTTACATAATTAAAATCTTTTGAATTTTCTAAAATATTCCAATTATTTTTAAATGACTCAATTCTTCCATAACTAATAGAATTCTGTTTTAAAGTTTCAATATATAATGTTGGCACAAAATACAAATCGACTTTCTCTAATACACCTTTTTTATTAATTGATGTTTTTACCCCCATAATAATATCACAATGTTCCACATTGTATCGGTATGAGTACTTAAGATTAGATGATCCTTTATTTGCTTTACCTGCTCTTACATTTCCCAAAAAACTTATTGATTTATCAGAAGCTTTAGACTGAATTCTAATATAATCATTTTTTTTCAATTCAATTATAATATCGTATTTACTAGATGGAAGATCAACTTTTGAAGCATTGTATCTATGCATCAGTATTCCAAGAGCAATATGCTCGTTTGCTATACCTTTATTAGCAGCTTCTTTGCCTATTATTGATCTATCTTTTTCATTAATCATGATTCATTTAATGCTAATTTAATATTCTTAGCAATACTTACAATTAAAGGCACAGTTACTGAATTCCCAGCTTGTTTATAAAGCTGTGTATTAGGAACATCTCTAGGGAATTTGATATTATTGTAACCTTGAAAATTAAAGCATTCTTTAGGTGTAAGTTTTCTAATCCCATCTTTATCAAGTAAAAGTGGAACATTGTGTCCACCAGTTCCCATATTGGCTGTTAATGTTGGACATAAATTACTTTTATTCTCTCTCACATAAATTCTTCTTAATTGATAGAATGTATTTGGATTTTTAATCTCTTTCTTTAACATTTTATAATACTGAGAGTCCTGAAAGTAATAATATTTTTCATCAATTTTATTCTTTTCAAGCATTGATGAAATAGATTTCAAAGAACTTATTCTTTTTATTGGGTTGTTTAAAAAATTTAAATATGTTTTTTTATTTTTAAAACAACATATTATTGTTCTTTCTCGATTTTGTGGAATATCAGAATATTTATAAGTATTGTAAACCTGCCAGTGAACATTATATCCAAAATCAATTAGTATTTTCTCAATTGCTTTTCTTGTATTTCCTTTATCATGACCACTTAAGTTCTTAACATTTTCTAGCATTAATGCTTTTGGTTTGACTTTAAGCTCATCAATAAATCTAGCAATTTCATAAAATAAATTACCTCTTGGATCCTTAAATCCTTTTCTATAACCAGCAACAGAAAAAGCCTGGCATGGAAAACCACCAACAAGAACGTCAACGGATTTCATTTTTTTGGGATCTAATTTGTAGATATCTTCTTCAATCAAATTATGATTTGGATGGTTTAATCTATAAGTCTTACAAGCATTCTTATCAAATTCATTTGCCCAACTAATATCAAATCCTGCTCTTTCAAATGCCAATTCTATTCCACCAACACCAGAAAAGAGCCCTCCAACAGTAAATTTTTTATTTTTCATTTTAAATGAATTATTATACGTTTACTTTTAAGTTTTCTATAAACTTTAAAACGTCATTATACTTTTCATCAGGTATATCTTTGTAAGTCATGCCAAAATGGTTTTTAACCTCTAAAGCAACGTGTGCGTATGGATTTCTACCCTTAGGATGATTGGGGTGATCGGGTAATTTGCCTTTTAAAAAATCTCCTGTTTCTTGAATATGCTTCCAAATTTTAGACGCGTTTTCTTTATTCAACGTTATCTAGCTAATGCTCCCATTGGGTCCCACGGAGCAAGAGAAACTGGTTCCATATCTAAGTATTTTAGAAGTCTTTTGTTTAAATATTTTTTATCAATGACGACTTCATAAGTATATTCATCAAACCATTCATCTGTCATCATCATATAGCCTTGATTACCACTTTTAGTTCCCCAGCTATTTTCAATTTTCCATTTTGTGGAGTTTCTCTTTTTAATATCAACACCAGTTAAAAGCATGGCATGAGTCATCTCACTATCACCATACTCTAAGCGAGTTTGTTTATTCATTTTGAAAGACGTTTGAAAGACATTTTCATAATCATAGATTCCCATATCAAGAACACCCATGTCTCGACTAAAACGTTTACCAACATCACAACCAAACCATACGGCTTCATTATTTTTAATTGAGTCCATAGCTGATTTTTTTAGTTCTTTAATATCAACATTTAAATATTTTATAATTTGACCTTCTACAACATTACCAAGGTATTCTACAGTATACATTGTATTAAATTTTTTATTGCTCATAGGGGCATGAATTAAACAAACTTTATCTTTAATATTAATATCAGCATATTTTTTACAAAAATCTATCGGTGTCATATCCGAAATGACTATATGTCTATTATCTTTATTTCTTGTAGACCAATTTATTATATCTGGTGGTTGACCAAGAAACATTGCAAGTAAGTTATAGATGGTTTCCATCATATCTTTTTTAAGTGCAGCAGAGTTCTTGGCAGTTTTTTTTCTTAGTATAGAAGCAAATTCTCTTAACTTATGTGTCAAAATATAATTCATAGCACCAGACTTACTACTATGATTTGTTTCTGGCATAACGTCTTTAGGAACAGCACCGTATTTATTAATTAAATTAACAAACATATCCCATTGTCCACCATCTTGTACCGGTGCTTTAAGTAAATGAGTAATTAATCGACTCTCATAAGACTCACCTCTTGATTTGATAATATTTTCTAAAAAATAATTAGCTTTTTCAAGTTTATCCCAAAACATGAAATAGTTTTGTGAAAACTCAAATGTATTTAAGTCTAAACTGTCTACTACTTGCAAACGCATAAGATTAAGTCCAGCAAACCCCCAACATCTTCCAGACGCCATTTGATTTGTTGCTGGAAGTTCTTTTTTTATTAAGTTTGAAAAATTATGATTAATTTGACTGAAATTTTCCCAATTAAGAGCGACATTTGCCAAGTCATTTTTAATTAAAGCATTTCGTGAAGCTGTATTTTTATTATTTCTAAGAAATTTATTTTTATAAGATTTAATAGTTGAAAGAGATATATTTTTTGCCATTGGTACTATTTAAAACTATTTAGTTTTATTTCAACTTAATATATTTACAAATTAAATGAAAAAAATATCATTATTAACTATTATTTTAATTTTATTTGCTATTTCTAATAATTCGATTGCTAAAAAACCCCCAAAAAAATTTCTCGATGAAAATTTTATATTTCAACCAGAACAAAATATAAAATACCCATATAAAACAGGTTTATGGGGGCAACTTGAAACACATAGTCGAATTCATCAAAATCCTTGGGCATTAAGATATAGTAATGAAATAACTAACACGAATGAATACTCCTTGCGTTTTGAAAAACGTTTAGGTGATTGTGGATCAGATGACTGTGATAGAAAAGAAAAAAAATTTATAGGCAGATCTGAGCTTATGTTTTTTAACCCAAAAGAAGATCAAAATATTAAAGGGCAATTAGGAGAATATTGGTACTCATGGTCTTTTTTTATTGACCCATCATCTCAAATACCACCAAAAAAAAGTTTTATACATATGGGTCAATTTAAAATGAGTCTAGAACATGAAAAATTGACCAGAAATTTACTCACATCAGAAAAGATTGATGAATTCAATGTAATTTGTCCTGAAATGAATTTATATTTTAGTTTACGTGAAGATGGTATTTATGTTGAAAGATCTGGTGTATTAAAATGTGGTGGACATGATAATAAAATAATCATTAATAAAAATGATGTAATTGGCAAATGGCATAATATTTTATTAAATGTTAACTGGACTGATCAAGAAGATGGTAAAATTAAATTATGGTTAAATGAAAAGCTAATTTATCAAAAATTGGGTAAATCAATTTCAAAAATTGTAAGAAATAAAAAAAATAAAAAAATGGGACCTGAATTTAGATTTGGGATTTACAGCCAAGGAGAAAATGGTGATCAGGTTTTTTATTATGATAATATGAAGGCTTTGGGTAATTGTGAAAGTTTTAAAACATTTGATTGTGATAATTTACTAAAACAAAAATTAATAAGTAATAATGATAATACACAAATTGTAGGGCAGTTTGAAAATAATGATGATCCAGCAAAAAGAAAAAGAATTATTAACACTCTTATAAAAAAAATATCAAAAAAAATTATGACTAAAACTAATGCAAATTTATCAGATGTATTTCAGTGGGTTGAAGCAGAGGTAGAAAAATTAGACTGGGATACTCAACTAAATAAAGGGAGTGATAGAAATAAAATAAGAGATAAAATTATTAATGAAGGTATAAAAAAATTTAATTAATTATTTTTTCTTCTTTTTAAGACCCATTTTTGCTTTTCGCTCATCAATTAATCTAATAGCATCTTCTAATTTTAAGCTATCGATAGATTGATCTCCAAGAATTGATGCATTAATTTTTCCACATTTTACATAAGGGCCAAATTTACCATCATGTGCGGTAATATTTTTCTTTTCACTTGGATGTTCCCCAAAAGTTTTAAGTGTAGCATTTCCTCTTTGAGTAGGTTTAGCAATAAGTTCTATTGCTCTATCCAATTCGATATCTAAAATATTATCTGTTTTTTCAAGTGCTTTATATTTTTTATCATGCAGAATATATGGTCCATACATTCCAATACCTGCACTTACTGTCTTATTTGTCTCTGGATGAAAACCTAACTTTCTAGGTAGACCCAATAATTGTATAGCAGTATTTAATCCTATCTCATCTGGCTCATAATTTTTTGGAATAGAAACTCTTTTAGGTTTCTTTTCCTTCGTTCCTTCTCCAACTTGCATATAAAATCCATAAGGACCTTTTCGCAATGTAATCATTTCACCTGTTTCAGGATAAATTCCAATTTCTTTTGGACCACTAAGAGCCGTGCCGTCTTTATCATTAAGTTGATTGAATTGAACTGTGTATTTACAATCAGGATAATTGGAGCAACCAATAAATCCGCCGAACTTTCCTACTTTTATTCCTAGTCGACCATTTTCACATGTTTGACATTTTCTTTTTTCATCGGAACCATTTGGAGGAAAGAAATGTGGACCTAATGCTTCATCAAGTACATCAATAACTTCTCTATTTGATTTACCAACTGTTTCATCACACAATTGTTTAAATGTTTCCCAAAATTTTCTAAGCACTTCTTTCCAATCAAGTTTACCATCAGATATTTCATCTAATTGATTCTCTAAATCTGCAGTAAAATCATACTCAACATATTGATTAAAATATTTTTCTAAAAAAATTGATACTATTCGACCTCTGTCATGAGGATTAAAACGTTTTTTATCTAGTACAACATAATCTCTGTCTTGAAGTACTTTTATTATAGATGCATAAGTTGACGGTCTACCAATTCCAAGTTCTTCTAATTTTTTTACTAAACTAGCTTCAGTATAACGAGGTGGAGGTGAAGTGAAGTGCTGCGTTTTTATAACTTCTTTTAAGTTTAAGCTATCTCCCTCATTCATTACAGGAAGTATAGTTTCTTTTTCTTCATCTTTGTCATCGTCTTTAGCCTCTTGATAAACTTTATACATTCCTGGAAATTTAATAGTTGATCCATTAGCTCTTAAAACAATTTTCTTATCTTGATTAGTAATATCAACTGCAACTTGATCTAAAATGGCACTAGCCATTTGAGAACTTACAGCTCTTTGCCAAATTATTTCATAAAGTTTGAATTCTTCTAATGTAATATATTGTTTGATATCTTTGGGTGTTAAATCAATATTAGTGGGTCTTATACATTCGTGAGCTTCTTGAGCATTTTTAGCCTTAGATTTATAAATTCGTGGAGTGTCTGGTAAATAGTTAGCACCATAATTATTTGTAACAAAATTGCGTATTTGATTTATAGCATCATTAGACATCACAACGCTATCTGTTCTCATATAAGTAATAAGCCCAGTTGTTTCTCCTTTAATTTCTGTTCCTTCGTATAATTTTTGTGCAGTACGCATTGTTTGATTTGCACTGAGTCCAAGTTTTCTACTTGATTCAATTTGCATTGTTGATGTTGTAAAAGCAGGGTAGGGATTTCTTCTCGCTTCTTTCTTAGTAATATTCCCAACTGTGAAGGTTGATTTTTTAATATCATCATAGATTTTTGATGCTTGAGCTTCATCTTTAATATCAAGTTTATCAACTTTATTTCCTTCATAAATGGTAAGTCTTGAATTTATTGTTTTATCTTCTTTATTATTAAACTCTCCTTGAAGAGACCAATATTCCTGAGGAATAAATTTTTCTATTTCTAATTCTCTTTCACTAATTATTCTTAAAGCAACTGATTGGACCCTTCCTGCAGATTTTGAACCTGGTAGTTTTCTCCAGAGAACGGGTGATAATGTAAATCCAACGAGAAAATCTAAAGCTCTCCTTGCTAGATAAGCATTTACCAAGTTTTCATCAATCTCTCTTGGCTCCTTCAGGCTGTCCAAAACAGCATTTTTAGTAATTTCGTTAAAAGTCACTCGGTGTATGTTAAGTTTTGAAAGAGATGAGTTATCTCTAAGTAATTTTTCAACGTGCCAAGCTATTGCCTCTCCCTCACGATCAGGGTCAGTAGCTAAATATAGATTATCTGATTTTTTTGCAGCATCTGTAATTTCTTTAATTACTTTTTTACCACGATCACTCGTTTCCCATTTCATTTGAAAATCATTTTCTGTGTCTATGGCATCGTTTTTAGCTGATAAATCACGAACATGACCAACACTTGCTAGTACTTTAAAGTCAGAACCTAAATATTTATTAATAGACTTTGCTTTAGAAGGTGATTCAACTATTAAAACATTCATAAATTTTGAGTCCAAATTTCAGTTTAAAGATAATTCGTCAAGAAATTTTTAAAAAACGTATAATTCTACTTGGTTAATTTAATTTTACTTTCAGTTTTATTTAACAATCTTTTTATATTTTCACTATGTTTCAAATAAATTATTAAACTTAAATAAATAAAAAAAATTCCAATATACAAATTAAAATTTATAAAAATAAAATAAATTGGAGCAATTAATATTGATGTCAATGATCCTAATGAAGAATATTTGGTGCTAAGTGCAATTGCCAGCCACAATATTAAAAATGATAAACCAATATATGGGTTAATGCTAAATAAGAAACCAATATATGTTGCAACACCTTTACCACCTTTGAATTTTAACCATATTGGAAAGATGTGTCCAATAATAGCAAAATGTCCTAAAATTATTTTATTAAGCATGCTTAAGTCTTCAAAATAAAATTGTAAGATAATAAGAGGAATAAAACCTTTAATAATATCTAAAGAAAGTACAATAAAAGCTAAATATTTATTTCCTGTGCGCAAAACATTGGTTGCCCCAACATTACCTGACCCAATATTACGAATATCTCCAAATCCCGATATCTTCGTTAAAATTAATGCAAAAGGTAATGATCCAATAAGATAGAAAATGATTATTAAACTTATGTTAGTTATATACACGACTGTCTCTATTTTTAATTATTAAATCTAAACAAGCCATACGTACTGCAACTCCCATTGCTACTTGTTCCTGTATTAAGCTTCTAGTAATATCATCAGCCAAAGTAGAATCAATTTCGACACCTCTATTCATAGGGCCTGGATGCATAACAAATGCATTCCTCTTAGCATATTTAAGTTTATTGTAGTCTAATCCATATTTTTTGAAATAAGTCTTTTGATTAGGCATAATTTTCCCAACTATTCTTTCCTTTTGAATTCTAAGCATCATAACAATATCACAGTTTTTTAATCCCGGTCTCATATCTGTAAAAACATTTACAGGAAGCTTCTTAATATTTTTTGGAAGCCATTCTTTAGGACCAATAACATTTATTTTCGCACCTAGTTTTGAAAGGATAATAATATTTGATCTTGCCACACGACTATGAAGAATATCTCCACATATAGCAATTTTTAATTTGGCAAAATTATTAAACTTATTTTTAATTGTTAATGCGTCTAACAACGCTTGGGTTGGATGTTCATGGCTTCCATCACCTGCATTAATAACAGATGCATCAACTGTTTCAGAGATTTTTTTGCTTATTCCCTCTTCTGGATGTCTAACTATTAAGACATCAGGATTCATGGAATTAATTGTTGTCATAGTGTCAAGAAGGGTTTCGCCTTTATTAATGGAACTATCTTTAACAACTACATTTATTAAATCTGCACCTAATCTTTTAGCAGCAACTTCAAAACTAGTCCGCGTTCTTGTTGAGTCTTCAAAGAAGAGATTAAATATTGTACGACCTTCCAGAATATTTATTCTTTTTATTTTTCTTTTATTAAATGAAATATACTTCTTTGATTCATTTAATATATAGAGAATTTCTTTTTTTGTTAAGTCTGCAGTCTCAACTAAATGTATCTTTTTAAAAATGTTGCTTGTTCTACTGATACTTAATTTTGTTTTGGAACTAATAGAATTATAATATTTAACTGCAATAGTTTCGGCATCTTTCAGTATTTTAGTTCCTGTGGACGATCTAATTGCTTTTAATTTAGGTAATTTTATTTTCATTTGCCAGAATTGTGAATTTTCACGTTTGTAAAGTTTAATATGACCTGATTTTAGAATTTTTGTATTCATATGTGTTAATTATGTGTCATTATGTGTACACTAATTTAATTATTATTTCTATATCTATCTAAATAACCTTGTAATATATAGGATGCTGACTGTTGGTCTAATTTGTTCTTAATTTTAGTTTTGCTCATATTAGCTTTTCTCAATTCTTTAAAAATTACATCACTTGAAAACCGCTCGTCCCAAAGGATAGAAGGTAAATTAAAAAATTTATTTATTTCACTATTAAAATCTCGTACTAATTGAGTTTGCTTATTTTCTGAATTGTCTAAACTTAAAGGTAGGCCTATGATAAATCCACCAATTTCATATTCTTTTAATATTTCTTGAAGCTTTAATATATCTTTTTTTATTCCTTTTCTTTGTATTGTTGAAAGTGGAGAAGCTATTATTTTTAGCCTATCACTTACAGCAACACCAAGAGTTTTAGTTCCTAGGTCTAGACCTACAAGAATTTGTGATGTATTAAGGCTTTCGATTAAATTTGATTGATTATCCATATATGAGGCTCATAATTTGAAAATTGATAAAAATACAATAAATAAAATTGCTCGTCTATCGAGAATAAAGATAGAAGATAAAGAATCTGAAGATTATATTAAAGATTTAAATTCTATACTTGATTGGGTTGAACAGTTAAATGAAGTAAATACTGATAAAGTTGAGCCACTTAGCAATATTTCGTCATCTATATTACCTAAAAGAGAAGACGTTTCTAAAGATGTTAACTCAAGTGATGAAATTCTTGAAAATGCACCTGATAAGCTTGAAGGATTCTTTGCAGTACCCAAGGTAGTTGAGTAATGATATCAAAATCAATAAAAAAAACTCTTCAAAGTTTAGAACAAAAAGATATTTCAATTAGAGAATTAAATCAAGAATACATAAAAAAAATAAAAGAAAAATCAAATTTAAATATTTTTATTCATTTCGAAGAACAAAAAATTTTAGATCAAGTCACTGAGTTAGAAAAAGATAATTCAAATAAAAGATTAAAAGGCATACCTCTAGCCATTAAAGATCTATTCTGTACAAAAAATATGCCAACAACTGCTGCATCAAAAATTTTGGAAAACTTTAACCCAACATATGAATCATTTGTTACACAGAAGTTATTAGATGATGGTGCTATATTTGTTGGAAAAACAAATTTAGATGAATTTGCTATGGGTTCGGCAACAGATACAAGCTACTTTGGTAATACTATTAATCCTTTATCAGCAGATGACACACCACTAGCTCCTGGAGGATCATCTGGAGGTTCTGCAGCGGCAGTCGCAGCAAATTTATGTTTAGGAGCAACAGGAACTGATACTGGAGGCTCAATAAGGCAACCTGCAAGTTTTTGTGGTGTAGTAGGTATTAAACCAACTTATGGTCTGTGTTCTAGATGGGGAATTGCCGCATTTGCTTCAAGTTTAGATCAGGCAGGCGTCTTTACACATAATGTAGAAGATGCTTCTATATTGCTTGAGTCATCTGCAGGATTTGACAAAAGAGATAGCACAAGTGCAAATGTCAAAATACCAAATTATTTTGAAAATTTAAATGATGATATTTCTGGAAAGACAATTGGAATACCAAAAGAATATTCAATAGATGGAACTCCAGAAGAGGTCAGTCAAATATGGGAAGATGCAATTAAAGTTTTAGAAAAAAAAGGAGTTAAAATAAAAAATATTTCTTTACCTCATACTAAATATGCACTTCCTACTTATTACATAATTGCTCCAGCAGAAGCATCTTCAAACTTAGCAAGATATGATGGGGTAAAGTATGGATATAGATCTAAAGAAATTAATTCTCTTGATGAAATGTATGAAAATACGAGAGGCCAAGGTTTTGGTAAAGAGGTTAAAAGAAGGATTTTAATAGGTACTTATGTTCTGTCAGCAGGTTACTACGATGCATATTATCTTAAAGCTCAAAAAGTACGAAAATTAATAGCTAACGATTTCAATGAAGCATTTAAGGAATGTGATTTAATTGTTACTCCAACTGCCCCAAGTGCAGCTTTCCCACTTCATCAAGAGCAAGATGATCCAATAAAAATGTATCTTAATGATGTATTTACTGTTCCGGCCTCTTTAGCTGGGTTGCCAGGTATTTCAATACCTTATGGAAAGGATAAAAATAATTTGCCACTAGGAATACAAATTTTAGGAAAACATTTTGATGAACAACAAGTTTTAAACGGAGCATTGTCATTGGAGAGATCAAATGGATAATCTAATCAAGGGTGATAAGCATTATTGGGAAATGGTTATTGGTCTTGAAGTTCACGCTCAAGTAAAATCAAATTCAAAATTATTTAGTTCTTCTTCTACAAAATTTGGTTCATCACCAAATAGTCAAGTATCCCTCGTAGATGCTGCAATGCCAGGTATGTTACCAGTAATTAATAAGTATTGTGTGGAACAAGCAGTTAAGACAGGTATAGGCTTAAATGCAAAGATAAATAACTACTCAGTTTTTGATAGAAAAAACTATTTTTACGCCGATTTACCTCAAGGATATCAAATAAGCCAATATAAATATCCAATAGTTGGTGAGGGAAAGGTTACAATAGATTTCAAAGATGGAACTTCAAAAGACATAAGAATTGTTAGGTTGCACCTAGAGCAAGATGCGGGAAAAAGTTTACATGATCAAAATCCTTCAAAAACTTACGTTGATTTGAATAGATCGGGAGTTGCTTTAATGGAAATTGTAAGCGAGCCTGATATAAGAACTCCTGAAGAAGCAGGAATGTATATATCAAAAATTAGATCAATATTGATGTATTTAGATACTTGTGATGGAAATATGCAAGAAGGATCATTAAGGGCAGATGTTAATATTTCGGTGAGAAAACCAGGTGAAGAATACGGGACTCGTTGTGAAATAAAAAATTTAAATTCTATTAAATTTATAAAACAAGCAATTAATTATGAGGCAAAAAGGCAAATAGAGATTTTAGAGTCAGGTGGAACAATTGAACAAAATACTATGCTGTTTAATACTGCAACTGGAAAAACTAGACCAATGAGAAATAAAGAAGAAGCTCATGATTATAGATATTTTCCAGACCCAGATTTACTTCCACTTAAAATTCCAGAAGATGATATAAAATTAATACAATCTTCTATTCCAGAATTACCTGATGACCTAAAAAATAAATTTATTGAAACATTTAAACTTTCAAACTACGATGCTTCAGTCTTAACTGCAGAAAAACAAACATCCGATTACTTTAATGACGCAATTAATTCAGATCCTGATTTAAAAAATTTTCCAAAAATTATTGTTAATTGGATTACATCTGAATTATTTTCTTTATTAAATAAAAATAATCTTGATCTAAAAAACTCTCCAGTATCTGCCAAAAACTTAGGCCAACTTGTAAAATTAATCACATCAAATGAAATCTCTGGTAAAATTGGCAAAGATGTATTGGAAGAAATGTTTACCTCAAGAAAAAGCGCTAGAGAAATAGTTAATGAAAAAGGATTAAAACAAGTAACCGATCAAGGGGAAATTGAAAAAGTTATTGAAAAAGTAATTTCAGAAAACTCAAAAATGGTACAGGAGTATTTAGGAGGTAAAGATAAACTGCTTGGTTTTTTTGTTGGTCAGGCAATGAAAGAAACTAAAGGTAAGGCCAATCCCAAAATACTAAATGATATTTTAAAAAGCAAATTAATTAAAAAAAATTAATCTTAAAGTAAAGAGTCTATAAGCAATAATTATAAAAGTTAAAATAATCCAAATTATATTACCTCTGTAATTTTCTGCTGATTTCCATATCCCAATTGAAATAAATATTGTCCATAAAAAAATAATAATTTTAGAAATAATTGTAAGATTACTAAAATTCAAAAAGGGTATTTGGGAAACAGAACTATTTGTATTGAATAAATAAATTTCTAAATTAAAAATTATTAATAATACTAACCCATTTAATAATTCTCCAACTAACCAGTATGATTTCCATAATTTAATTTTCCCTTCCCAAAAATCTGTTATGATTTGTTTATTCATAGAATTAATATATTATAGATTTATTTTGGCTTATTCAATTATGATTGAGTATATTATATTAAACAAACATATAATTTAATAAATGAAAATTAAAACAAAAATATATAGCGAAGAATATAATAGAACACTAGAAATTTATAAAAAACTCCACAATGAAGGTACTGAGTTTGATAGCCCAAAAAATACATTTGATGGAAAATCATTAAAATATTTTTTTCATCCAATCAAACAAGTAATTGAATTAACAGATAGTAAATCCATTATTGATTTTGGATGTGGTAAAGGAAAATATTATAATGAAGAAATTGTTATCAATAATACAAAATATTTAAATATTACTAAATTTTGGAAAATAGATGATTTTTGTTTATATGACCCGGGAGTAGAACTTTATTCAAAGTATCCTGATAAAAAAGCTGATGGAGTAATATGTACTGATGTAGTGGAGCATATCCCAGAATTTGATGTAGTAGATTTTATAGAAGAGATATTTTCATTGGCAAATAAATTTGTTTTTATAGTAATAGCTTGTTACCCAGCTAAAAAAATACTTCCTGATGGAAGAAATGTACATCTTTCAATCAAACCTGCAGAGGAATGGAGAGAAATAATAAGTACTATCAAAGGTAAATATTCTAATGTTTCACCATATGTAATTTGTTCTACTAATAGAAATAGTTTTATAGCAGTATCCTAGATATTTATGCTTAAAATATTTAATTAATATTTTTCAGATAATAATTTAATAGTAACAAATTTCTTTCAGCACTCTCTATATTTATTGTTTGAACTCCGTGATAAGAATGATTTGTTCTCGGAAAGATAAATAAAGTATTTGGTAAAAAATTTACCTTTTTAACTAAATTAAAATCTTGTACATCATAGTGACCTTTTATTTCATTTTTTTTATGAAATTCCTTATCCTTCGGCTCATAAAGCGCAGTACCAAGATCTTTTAAGCTATTATCTTTAGGTATATAAAATAAGAATGTTAAAAATTTTGAAGGTGAATCAGTATGAACACCAAGTTTATATTTTGTTATATCTTTGACTAGAGATGAGCCAATAGTGAATTTAAAGTTAGATGTTCCAAATAATTTTTTTTCTTCACTACTAAATTCACTAATTCTTTTATTTATTGAGTCTCGAAACTCATTAGCAATTACATTAAAAAAAAGAGGATTTGTAAAAACTTTGATTATTTCAGAAAAAGTTTTTTGTTGAACATTATTTAACTTATTTATTGATTCATTATTAAGTTCAAAAATAAATCTTTCTGGAGGATAATTAGCTGAAACTCTACCAGTTTTATTTATAGCAGTGTAAAGATCTTTACTTGGTAAATTATTAATTAAATCTTTATAAAAATTATCAGGAAATATTTTATTTATTACTTTATGCGCAAAAGGATTATTATCAATTTTTTCTTCTTTAAAATTATTTAGAATCTCATTAATCATTTAATATAATTGATTTACTATAATGTTAAAATCCCCAAAAAAAAATAACAAAATCAATTAAATACTATATTATAATAAAATATATAACAATCGTAGCAAAGATTTGAAAATGAAAAATCAAGATGAGCTTAATGATAAAATCAAACAAAAAAATCAATCTATTATTGCATCCATAACTGATCCAATTTCTAAAAATATTATTAAATTTAATGTCATTAATGATCATACTTTGTGGAGAGCAAGGACATTATTTACAAAAGAGCTTATAACAATTAAGTGGATAAGATCATTTGAAAAAAAATCCTTATTTTTTGATGTAGGTGCTAATGTTGGCGTGTACAGTATTTTTGCTGCAATAAACAATTCATCAAAAGTTTATTCTTTTGAACCTGAGTCAAATAACTTTCAGGTATTAATGCAAAATATTATTACTAATAATTTAAATGACTTAATAATGCCATTTCAAATAGGAATAAGTGATAAAACTGAATTAACTAAATTAAATTTGAATAATTTTTCAGCTGGTTTATCACATCATACAGTTGGTGAAAATGCATTAGATCATAATAATTTACAACCTATAGTGAGTAAATATAAACAAGGCATTTTTTCAACAACACTTGATGATTTATGCGAAAAATGGAAATTTCAAATACCATCATATTTGAAAATAGATGTAGATGGTATCGAAAGTAAAATTATCTCTAGGTCAAGCAAACTTCTATCATCACCATTATTAAAATCTATATTAGTTGAAATTAATGCAAATAGAGAAGAAGATAAAAAAATTATTAAAATTATGAAGAATTTCAAATTCCAATATGATGTTAGTCAAGTAAATGATTCAATGAGAAAATCAGGACCTCACAAAGGATATGCTGAATATCTTTTTTATAGATAATTCAACTATTTTCAGTAGTATATAATCAGATTCTTTAATTTGGAGTTTTCAAAGTATAGGATGTCCATAATGAATGCCATTTAGCGTATTTGTCTATTTTTTTATTAGTTCCTTCAATTATAACAACACTCTCAATCAAATATTTTGTATCTTTTCTAAAAATAAATTCAAAATAACCTTCATTATTTGTTCTTACATATTCTCTTTTAAAGTAATCTCCACGTAAACTCATCACTGAAACTTGATGGTCAGCTAAAGATTTATTTTTATGCTCTAATAATATCCTTTTACTTTTTTTTAAATTTTTTAACGGATTGTCTAAAAATATTAATTCGAGTTCCATGTTAGTGTCAACATCATTACCATCAATACTGTCAACACTAACTAAACTCTTTGAATATCTTTTATAACTTTCAACAAAATTTTCAGGATAGTTTTTTTCTTTATGTTTATCTGCTAAATTGTAATATCCTTTTTTTCTAGAAAAAATCTCAAATTTTAATAATTCTTTGTAATGAATATAATTAATTTCTGACTCTATCTGTATAATATTTAGTCCTTTAAATGTTTTTCTTATTTTAAGAGCAGGAAAATCACCCAATCTTCCTTTTATATCTATTTTATTATTATTAGAAAATAAGCTTAAATTTTTAAAATATTTATTTGAAAAAGCAATTTGAGATCCCTCAAAGTTATCTCCAATAAACACTCCAGCTGTTATTAATTCATTATTTTTGTAATAATAATTTATAGGATCTATCCAATATTCATGACTTATACAGATTTTTGACATTGAACTTAGAATAATAATAAATATTAGTTTATTTAATATAAATCTCACTATGTTACCTTACATTAATTATTTTAAATTATATCTATTCTTAATTATTACAATTTTTTTAAATTTATTTTCCACTACATTATTTACTCATGAAATAAAACCTTCAATTGCTAATTTTTATTCTGGTGAGAATTATTTAAATTTTGAAATTAGATTAAATGCTGAATTGATTTTATCAAATATTGATGCCTCCAAAATATCTAATACTAATTCATCTCCACTCAGTAAAATTTATGATAAATATCGACTATTAGATAAAGAAGAACTAAAAAATTTTTTTTTAGAAAATTGGGAAGATATAAACTCTAATATTGAAATTAAAATAAATAATAAATTAAGTAAGATTAATTTAGTTAAAATCGAAGTTCAAGATGTTGATAATTTTGAAATTAGTAGAGACTCATTAATTTATTTTAAAATAAAAATAAATCAAAATTCTAAATATTTCACTTTTAAGTGGAGAAATAATTATGGACCCATTATTTTAAGAGAAAATAATGATACAAAATTAGAAGATGACCTTGTTACAGAATATCTACAATCTGGAGTAGAGTCAGATCAAATTTTTTTAAGAGAGAACAATTTTAGATCAGCAATTGATAGTTTTACAAATTTTTTTGTATTAGGAGTTCAACATATAATACCAAAAGGTTTGGATCATATTCTCTTCATCTTTGGCCTCTTTTTATTTTCATCATCTTTAAATAAATTAATTAAACAAATAACTATATTTACTATAGCTCATTCAATAACTTTAATTTTTGTTTCACTATCTTTAATTTCAATTAACTCTCATATTGTAGAGCCCATTATAGCTCTTTCAATTTTTTATGTTGGATTAGAGAATATTTTTAAAAATTACATTAAAGAATATCTGAGATATATTGTTATCTTATTTTTTGGATTATTACATGGTCTTGGGTTTGCTCTAGTATTAAGCGATATTGGTTATAGAAGCTCAAATTTATTTTTAAATCTTATTTCTTTTAACATTGGTATTGAAGTAGCTCAGATCTTACTGATATTATTTTTATATTTATTAATTGGAATTAAATTTGCAAAAAAAAACTATTATAGAATAGCTTTTCAATTACCTTCATCAATTTTGATAGCAAGTATAGGTCTATATTGGTTTCTTGAAAGAATTAATTTTTTTTAATTAATTCTTGTCATGCTGAAAAATTATAATTTACTACCATTTATAAAAGATGCCTTTTGATACCATTTGGCAATAAAAGTTAAACTTTATACTATCTCATTTTATCCCATTGTGATAATGTTATGAATATATAAGAGAGATTGAAACTGTGAAATCTTTTCTTTATTGAGTATATTTAAATATGGAAGCTTATTAGAAGATCATGATTAACGAACAGGAGAGATGGGTGAGTGGCTTAAACCACAGGTTTGCTAAACCTGCGAAGGGAGTAATCCCTTCCGAGGGTTCGAATCCCTCTCTCTCCGCCACAAAATTTTAAATATGTTTTATGGAAGTATACCTGCTGTTATAACGCCATTCAAGGATAGCAACGTAGATTATGATTCATTAAATAAAATTAATGATTTTTTAATTAAAAATGGATCTAACGGACTAGTTCCATGTGGCACAACTGGAGAATCTCCAACTCTATCACATAATGAGCATAAAAAAATAATTGAAGAAACAATAAATGTTTCTAATAAAAGAGTTCCAATTATTGCTGGAACTGGATCAAATAATACAATTGAAGCTATTGAATATACGCAACATGCAGAGAAAGCAGGAGCTGATGCAGCCCTAATTGTTACTCCATATTATAATAAGCCTACTCAATTAGGTCTTTATGAGCATTACAAAATGATTTCTGAAAATACGTCTATACCAATAATTATTTATAATATACCGGGTAGATCAGTGGTCGATATGTCGATTGAGACAATGGTAGAATTATCTAAACTTAAAAATATTATTGGAGTTAAAGATGCTACAAATGATTTATTTAGGCCTCTTTTAACGAAAAATATTATGAACTCAGATTTTTGTTATTTATCAGGTGAGGATGGAACCGCTTTAGCATACCTAGCTCAGGGAGGACATGGCTGTATTTCAGTTACAGCAAATGTTGCACCAAAACTTTGTGCTGATATGCACACGGCCTGGAGAAATGGAGATATTAAACAAGCTCAAAAAATTAATCTAAAGCTAGCAAAATTACATCATGTTTTATTTCTTGAGTCAAGTCCTGGACCTGTAAAGTTTGCAGCATCTCTTCTTGGTCTCTGCTTTCCAGAAACAAGGTTACCATTATTTAAAATTAGTCAAGCAACTGCAGAAGCTGTTAAAAATTGTTTAAAAGAAATAGAATTAATTTAAATGAAAATAATAGCCGCAAATTCGCGGGCAAATTACGATTATTTAATTACTGATAAAATCGATGTTGGTTTAGTATTAACAGGTTCGGAAGTAAAATCTTTGAGAATTAATACAGGGTCTATTAGAGGTTCATATATAATTGAAAAAAATGGTGAACTTTGGCTATCAAATTGCTACATAAAAAAATATGATAATTCAAATATTTCAAATTATAATCCAAATAGAGATAAAAAACTTTTACTATCAAAAAAGGAAATTAATAAAGTAATAGGATCTATTAAGAATGGGGGTATTTCAATAATTCCAATATCCCTATATTTTAATGAAATTGGACTTGCTAAACTTACAATAGGCTTAGGCAAAGGTAAGAAAAAATATGATAAAAGGCAATCAATTAAAGAAAAAGATTGGAATATGAAAAAAGAAAGACTTCTTAAAAACAATTAAATTGTTTACTTTTTTTATTTGATAACTATAAGCCCCATATGGCAAGAATAACGGTCGAGGATTGTATTGATAAATTCCCAAGTAGATTTGAGTTAGTACTTGTCGCATCTAATAGAGCTAGAAAACTCCATTCTGGAGAAAATCCTACCGTAGATAAAGACAATGATAAGAATACAGTTATAGCTCTTAGAGAAATCGCCCAAGAAACTCTGACTGTCGATGAACTTAAAAATGATTTAATTGAAGAATATCAAACAATTACATTTAGCGAGGATGAGGATCTTAGCGACTCTAAAGATGAAGATGAAGTCCTAAACGATAATTCAATTAATAAAGGTGAGAAACTGATTGAAGTTTCTGGTGAAACAGTTGAAGACACAAACCATGAAGAAAGTTCACAAAAAGATGACGAAAAAAATGACGTAACAAGTTTTCAAATCCCAAATGAAAGTTCTTTAGAAAATGATTTACAAGCAGATAACAAACTAGAAGATGATAAAAAAGTTGAAGAACTAACTGAAAATGTTGAAACTCCTACCCAGGACAACAATTAAAAGAAATTTTATTAGAACCAATAATATCTCTAAATAAAATGATAAAAGAGATTTTTAAAGAACTTGATAAGTTAACATATTATCTTAAGTCTGAAGAAAAGGACAAAGTACAGAATGCTATGAAGTTAAGTGAAAATGCTCACAGCAATCAACTTCGTAAATCAGGTGATCCCTTTATAATTCATCCACTTGAGGTAGCTAAAATTCTCACATCAATAAAATTAGATGGTGACTCAATTACAGCTGGACTATTACATGATACGGTTGAGGATACAAATTTAAGTATAGAAGAAATTAATAAAATTTTTGGTAAACAAATTTCAGAACTTGTTCAAGGTCTAACCAAAATAAGCAAATACTCATTAAAAGTTAATAATCAAAAATTTGGAGAAAATTATAAAAAACTTATTCTAGCTACTACAAAAGACCTGCGAGTAATATTGGTTAAATTAGCTGATAGACTGCACAATATGAGAACAATTAATTTTATAAGTGATAATAATAAAAAAACAAATATCGCATTAGAGACTCTAGAAGTTTATGCTCCTTTAGCTCAAAGACTAGGAATGAAAGAATGGCAGGATGAACTAGAGGACCGTTCTTTTGAAATAATTAATACTGATGCAAGGCAGTCAATAATTGACAGACTTGAATATTTGAAATCAAAAGATGAAAATATTATAGATGAAATAAGATATGAATTAAAAAAAATTTTTTTACAAGAAGATATTTTTTGTAAAATTGAAGGTAGGATAAAATCTCCTTTTTCAATATGGAATAAGATAAAAAACAAAAATATTTCATTTGAACAACTATCAGATATTATGGCTTTCAGAGTTATAACAAATTCAACTAGGGAATGTTATAGATGTTTAGGTATTATACATCGTCGTTTTCCATATATACAGGGTAGATTTAAAGATTTTATCTCGGCACCGAAATCTAATGGTTATAGGGCTCTTCATTCTTCTGTAATGGGACCTAAGAATAAAAAAATTGAAATTCAATTTAGATCGAATGTTATGGAACAAATTGCTGATTTTGGTGTTGCAGCCCATTGGAAGTACAAGGACCCAAAAAAAATAAATGAAAAAGATACAAAAGAATACATATGGGTACATGATTTAGTTGACTCTATGAATGCTTCAAATTCACAAGATGAACTTATAGAAAACTCAAAATTAAAGGTTTTTCAAAATGATATTTATGTTTTTTCACCAAAAGGTGATGTTATTGAACTTCCTAAAAATGCCACTCCTGTTGATTTTGCATATGCAATACATAGTCAAGTAGGAGATAAGTGTGTTGCAGCTAAAATTAATGAAAAGCTACAACCATTAAAAACATTATTAAAAAATGGGGATCAGATAGAAATTATTACCTCTGAAGCATCTCAACCCTCACCATTGTGGGAAAGATTTGCTGTGACAACAAAGGTTAAGTCTCAATTGAGGAGATTTTTCAAATCAAAGAAAAAAGATGAATACATATTATTGGGAAGAGAAATATTAACTAATTTTTTTCAAAAAGAAAATTATGAAATTAATTCAACAGTTAAAGAAAAAATAAAGATGGAATTTAAATTAAATTCAATTGAAGAAATATTCGAACTCATTGGATCAGGATCAATTACTGCTGCTTCTATTTTGAAAAAAATATATCCTGAATATAATTTTTCACCAAATATAAAATTTAAAACAAATACAAGTAATACAATTCAATTAAAAGGCCTAACCGCTGGGATGTCTTATCACTTAGCAGGTTGTTGCTCTCCACTTAAAGGAGATAATATAGTCGGTATTGTTACTGCTGGAATAGGTGTAGCTGTACATACTGTAGATTGTCAAACTCTAATATCCTATGAAGATACACCAGATAGATGGTTAAATATTTCCTGGGATACAACAAGTGCTAATCATAATACATTATCTAACTCGCGTATAGTTGTTGTATTAAAAAATCAGCCAGGAAGCTTGGGCAAAGTAACTACAGTTATAGCAAAAAATAATGGTAATATTTCTAATATTAATTTTTCAGTAAGAAAAACAGATTTCTTTGAAATAATAATTGATATAGAAGTTAGAGATGCTAATCATTTGCAAAATATAATTGCTGCATTAAGAATGGAGTCTGAAGTTTCTTCCCTCGAAAGATTAAAAGGTTAATATATGATTTTTGGAATAGGTATTGATATTATAGATATTAATAGAATTAGAAGAGTTTATATGAAATATGGACAAAGATTTTTAAATAAATGTTTTAGTGAACAAGAGATAACGAAATCAGAAAAAAGATTTAACAAAATTGAAACATTAGCTAAAAGATACGCTGCAAAAGAAGCCTGTGCTAAAGCACTTGGCACTGGACTGGCAAGAGGAGTTTTCTGGAAAGATATAGAAGTAAGAAATAATATTAATGGCAAGCCTTACATTATACTCCATAATAAAGCTAAAAATCTTATTTCTTCATCTGATGAGAATAAACTTAAAGTAGAATTGTCTTTAACTGATGAAAAAGAATATGCATTAGCGAACGTGGTTATTTATAGATGAAATTTAAAAATAAAATATTAAACAATACAATATCTATTACTATTGCAATTTTTGTAGCGTTACTTATACGTTCATTATTATTTGAACCTTTTAATATTCCTTCGGGTTCTATGAAACCAAATTTACTTGTTGGAGACTTTATTTTTGTTTCTAAGTACTCTTATGGGTATTCCAGACATTCATTTCCTTTTTCTCTAGGTGATAAAAATGGTAATATTATTAAAGGTAAAATCTTTTCAAAAAAACCTCAAAGAGGTGATATTGTTGTATTCAAAACACCAGAAAATAATAGAACTGACTACATTAAAAGAGTTATTGGAATTCCAGGAGATACAATTAAAGTTATAAATGGAGAATTGTTAATTAATAATTCACTTATTATAAGAAAAAAAATTGACGATTTTATTGATACTCAAAATTCAGAAATTGATTTGAATAATGGTAGACGTCGACAATATCTAGAATATTTTTTTAACAAAGAAATTAAAACATTAGATATTAAGGATTATACTTTTGTAGATAATACAATTCAGTATACAGTACCTGAAAATAAATTTTTTGTTATGGGGGATAATAGAGACAACTCCCAAGATAGTAGGTTTCCTAATGTTGGTTTTATACCTTTTGATAATATTGTAGGAAAGGCGCAATTTATTTTCTTTTCTTTAGAAAATGCAAGATTTTTACAATTATGGAAATGGCCATCTGCTATTCGCTACGATAGAATTTTTACTAAAATTCAATGATTAGTAAAAAAAAATTAATTTTATTTGAAAAATTAATCGAATATAGATTTAAAAATATTAAATTATTAGAGCAATCTTTAACTCATCCAAGTTATTTAAAAGACATATGTGTAAATGAAAAAAATTCTAATCAATTTGAAAGATTTGAATTTTTAGGTGATAGAGTTTTAGGATTAAGTATTGCTTCAATGCTATTTAACAAAAATATTAAGCATGATGAAGGTGATCTATCTAAAAAATATTCGTACTTAGTTCAAAAAAGTTTTTTATACAAAATTTCCCAAAAATTACTAATTAAAGATTATGTACTTTATAATTTTAAAAAAAATAATAAAAAAATGATTATTTCTATTTGTTCAGATACTGTTGAGTCTATAATAGGAGCAATATTTATTGATGGTGGGTATCAGTCGTCATACAGATTTATAAAAAAATTTTGGTCAGAATATCTTGATGTTCAAATATCAAAAACTGAGGATCCAAAAACAATTCTTCAGGAATTATCTCAGCAAAAATTAAAAAAACTTCCAGAATACAAACTTATCAATAGAACTGGCCCAGCCCATTCACCTGTATTCACTGTTTTGTTAAATGTTTTAGATATTAAAAAAATAAAAGCTGAAGGATTATCTATAAGAGAAGCTGAAAAAAAAGCAGCAACTCAAGCTTTGAAATTAATAAATGAGAAAAAAATTACTAAAAATTAGTATAGTTGGAAAAACCAATGCAGGTAAATCGACTCTTATCAATAATTTAGTAGGAGAAAAAATATCTGTAATAAATAAAAAAATAAATACAACAGAAGATTCAATTATTGGTATAGTTAATATTAAAGAAAATCAATTAATTTTTATTGATACACCAGGGGTAAATTATTTAAAAAATATAGATAAAAAAAAAATAAAATTAAAACAAAATTTGTGGCATGGACTCAACGAGTCTGATGAAATATTCTATTTGATAGATATAAAGCAATATAATTTTGAAGAACTTAGAAAAAATATTTCTAAATTAAATGAATTAAATAAAGAAATATCAATTATTTTTAATAAAAATGACCTGGTAAGTAAAAATTTAATTTTACCTAAGATAAAAGAAATAAAAGATAAATTGAAAATCAATACCTTTTTTTCAATTTCTGCAAAAAAAAGGTTAGGTTTAGATGTAATCACAAATTATCTTTTAAACAAAACATATTATTCAAAATGGATTTATAAAGAAAATGAAATTTCTGACAAAGATGATATTTTTATAACTAATGAGATTACAAGAAATTTTATTTTAACTTATATACATAAAGAAATTCCATATAATATAAAAGTGATTAATAAAGTTTTCAAATACTTAAAAAATGGTGATTTAAAGATAAAGCAGAATATTCAAATAAATAATTTGCGTTACAAAAAAATAATTCTGGGAAAAAATGGAGAAAAAATAAAAGACATAAGAATTAAAAGTCAAAATGAAATATCAAGATTATTTAAAACAAAAATACACCTGTATATTAATGTGATTAAATTTGATGCTTAGTAAGTACAAGGGAATTTTGTTATTTGTAAAATCTCATAAAGATAATGATTTATATATTAAATTTTTATCTAATACGGATGAAATAATTTCTGGACTTGTATATGGCGGTCTTTCAAAAAATAAAAGAAATATTTATCAAATTGGTTTCTTTCTTGATTTTGAAGTTTTTTTTAAAAATAATAGGCCAGCAACAATTAATGCTGAATTATCAAAACCTTTTATATCTAATATTATTGATGATAAGTATAAACTAAATTGTTTAATTAGCTTAGTATCCCTTATTAATCTTTCTATTATAGAAGGCCAAAAAGTTAATAATATATATGCAATTTCACATCTATTTATAATTAAGATGTTCTCAAATAAGAGATGGCTTAATGATTACTTTATCTTTTTATTTAAATTATTGAAAATTATTGGTTATGAGATTAATTATTTTGCTAATAAAGAAAAAAAATATTTTGATTTAGATACATTAGAATTTTGCAGCATAAAATCATCTTCAAGCGTAATTTTTCCACACAGCTTATTAATGAACACTAAACATTTAGTAAATTATGACTCTGTAGTATGTATTTTCAAGATTTTTGAAACAATATTTATTAGAAACCATTTATCAGATTTTAATCTTCAATTGCCAAATCAGTATCAATTATTTAAAAAAATTATAATAGATAGAATAAGTATTAAATGAATAAAATTTTAAATAAAAAAATTGATAATATTTTAAGTCAAAAATATCTTTCATATGCCATATCTACAATAGTTTCTAGATCCTTACCTGATGTTAGAGATGGTTTAAAGCCAGTTCATAGAAGAATAATTTTTTCAATGTATCAATTAAAATTATTTAATAATTCAAATTATAAAAAGTCTGCAAGAATAGTTGGAGATGTAATGGGTAAATTCCATCCTCATGGTGATCAGGCAATTTATGATAGTTTAGTAAGAATGGCACAGGAGTTTTCAACAAGAATTCAATTAATTGATGGGCAAGGTAACTTTGGAAATATTGATGGGGATAATCCTGCAGCTATGAGATATACTGAGGCAAGATTACAAAAATATGCGAATTATTTTTTTGATGGAATAGAAGAAAATTCGATTGATTATAAAGAGAATTATGACGGCCAAAACTTAGAACCTGAAGTTTTACCTGCACAACTCCCTAACATATTAGTTAATGGTGCAATGGGTATTGCAGTTGGAATGGCAACTAATATACCACCACATAATATAAATGAATTAATTCAATGTTTACAAATTTTAATAAAAAATCCAAATACAAAAATATCAAATTTATTCAAAGTCTTAAAAGGTCCTGACTTCCCAACTGGAGGTGAAGTCATCTTAGACGAACATAACAAAAAAACTATATACAATAAAGGCAGAGGTTCATTTACAATTAATTCTAGATGGAAAAAAGAAAACTTGAAAAGTGGACAATATCAAATTGTGATTAATGAGATTCCCTATCAAGTAAATAAAGTTAAAATAATTGAACAGTTAGCTAGCTTAATTAACTCTAAAAAAATTCCATTAGAAGACGTTATTGATGAGTCCGATGAAATAATAAGAATAGTATTGAAACCAAAAAATAGAAATATTGATGCACAAAAACTAATTGAACTATGTTTTAAATTGACTGATCTCTCAACTAAATTTTCATGTAATTTCAATGTTCTACTTAATGGAATTGAGCCAAAACAGATTGGTATTATTGAAATGTTGTTAAATTTTTTAAATCATAGAAAAATATCTATTAAAAGAAAATCTGAATTTAATATTAAAAAAATTAAAAATAGACTAGAAATATTAAAAGGTTTTCAAATCGTTTTTAAAAATCTTGATAGGATTATTAAAATAATAAGAACAAAAGATAATCCTAAAAAAGTTATTATAAAAACTTTTAAGTTATCAGAATTACAGGTTGACTCCATTTTATCTATGAGACTTGGTTCTCTAAAAAAAATTGATGAAAAAAATATTATGAAAGAAAATTCTGATTTAAATATAAAATTAAAATATTTAAAAAAACTTATAACTGATAAAATAACATTAAATAATTTTATATCTAATGAACTTGAATTAATATTAAAAGACATCGATCCGTTAATTAAAGAGAGAAAATCCACAATTATAAAAGAATCAAATTATAATACAGATGTCGATATAGATGAATTTAAACAAATTGAAAAATATACAGTAATTATGAATAAAGATTTCAATCTAAAACGAATAAAAGATCATCTTGATTATGAATATCTCAAAAAAAATAATAGTGAATTACTTTATTCAATTAATTTAATGTCTAATCAAAAGTTAATAATTTTTGTTTCTTCTGGAAAAGTTTTTACAATTGACCCTAATAATATTCCTAGCGGCAATTCAAATCCAAAATCATTTATTTATTTTGTAGATAGTATTCCTAATGATAAAGTTGTTGGATTACTCTCTTCAAACCATAACAAAATTTTTCTTGCATCCAAAAATGGTAAAGGTTTTGTTAGTAATATTAAAAAACTTATTACTAGTCAGAGAAAAGGCAAGCAACTTTTTAATCTTAAGAGTGATGACTCGGTAATAAAGGTATTTTCATTGCAAAAATCACACATTATCTGTGTAACAAATCTCCAAAAAATGCTTGCTTTTGAAGCGTCTTCAATTCCAGAATTAAGTAAAGGAGTTGGGGTTCAATTAATTAAAATTAAAGATAAAGATTATATTTCAGACTTAATTGAAATAAATCCAAAAGAAGGTTTAGAATGGACTACTGGCTCAAAAAAAAGAAGGTTAGACAATTTTGATTTTTGGATAGGAAAAAGAGCTCAAGCAGGTAAAAAAATACCTAGATTTTTTAATAAAAACTTAAAATTTAATGAATAAATACTTTTAATTATGACCAATATGTTTAGAAATATTTTATGAGTAATACTAATCTTAATACTCAATCTGTTTTATCAATGAAAGGAGAGGGCTATTATTCTCAAAAAACTATCGGCGCAAAAAATGCAATAGATAAAATGGAACTCCTAATTGATCAGGCACTTAAAACAATACCAAAAAATGATATCTTAAAAATTGCAGACTTTGGAAGTGCAGATGGCGGCACAAGTCAGCAAATGTGGTTTAATATTATTGAAAAGATTAAAAATTCTGGGGATAATAGACAAATTGAAATACTATATACTGATTTAGCATCTAATGATTTTTCAGTTTTATTTAGGATGATGCAAGGTATGCATGGTAATTCTGATTTTGCCTATCAAAAAAAATTTGAAAATGTATTCGTTCATGGTTGTGGAACTGGATTTCATGATCAATTAATGAGCGATAATAGTTTATCATTAGGATTTTCAGCAACAGCAATGCATTATGTTTCAGAAAGACCTTGTCTAATACAAAATCATGTTCATATGGTTGGTTCAAATGAGGATGAAAAAGCACAATTTAAAAAACAAGCTCTCAAAGACTGGGAAACAATTTTAATAAATAGATCTAAAGAATTAGTTTCTGGTGGAAGATTTATTTGTATAAATTTTGGTATAGATGAAGAGGGTAGGCATTTAGGCAATACTGGTGGCCATAATATGTTTAATAATTTTGCTAAACATTGGAAAAATTTAGAAAAAGATGGAGTCATTACTAATGAGGAATTTATTAATGCCACTTTTACACAGCATTATAGAACGATTGAAGAATTTAGAAAACCATTTGATGATCCAAATTCACCAGTTTCAAAATCAGGATTAATTCTTAAGTCATGTAAAACAATGTTTACAGATTGTCCTTTCAAAGTTCATTATAATAATAACAAATCTAGTATGACATCTAGAGAGTATGCTGAAACATTAATACCAACTATGAGAAGTTGGTCTGAAACTGTTTTTAAAACAGCTTTAGAAAAAAGAAAGCCTGAAGAAATAAATAAAATTGTTGATCAATTTTACAATTCTTACTTGGAAGAGGTAGCTAATAAACCTGATGGTCATGCAATGGATTACATCCATGTTGTTATGGATATTGAGAAAGTTTAATTAAAAATATAAAGAAATATCTTCATGTACTGATTTGCATGAAGCGAGATATATTGCTTGTTCTTTATTTAACTTATCTTGTTTTCTAAGACCAAAAGTTTCAGATCCTGTGTTTGATAAATCAATTAAATCATTTAGAACAATTTGACTACCTTTTAATCTCCAATTTTTTTCAATTAAAAATAATTTTTTTGATTCATTAATTAAATCTAAAGCTTCTGTTTTTTTATCATAATTCTTTTTCAATAACTTACGCGCTTTTTTTAATGATTTTTTAATATCTGAAGTATCTTTAAAAGGATTAAATAATCTTTCAAAATCTTTGATAATTTCCACAATCTCTTTTTCTTCTTTATTAATACTGTTTATTAAATCAGCGTAATTATTTTCTAAAAGAGCAAAATTTTCTGAGCTTTCAAATATTTCTATAAATTTTTGTAAATCATTAAATGAGCCATCTACTGACTTATTATAATTTAATTTTGTTTTATTAAAATTTTTTAAAATCGTATTAAAATTATCATTTTCATCTTTCCATGTTACAGGAATTGTTAATCTAATTTCTTCTATTTCGTTTTGTAATTCTATAATTTTATTTTCGAGCTTCTGTATTTTTTCATTTTCAGTTTCAAGTCGAATTTCTTTTTTAATTTTTTCAATCTTTGATAACTTTTTAAAAATATTTTTTTCAATATTTCTAACTTTAGTATGGAGCGGTTTATAGTTTAATGAGTAATCATGAAAAATTTTGCGAGATAATTTTACCTCATCAATTAAATCTTTAGAGAGATTTATATTATTAATCATATCAGTAAAATTTTTCATCTTATTATCAGGGAAGAAATCGAGATTATTACTAATTAATTTATCTGTAATAATTAGTGATTCTGAAAAGTTTTTGTCATATTTATCATAAGTGTAGTCAATCAAACATTCTTGAAGTTTTGGATTGATTGGAGGAGGTGATACTTCTGATGTATAATATGATCTCAAAGGTAAATAATTTACCAACTGAGGAAAATATCCTACAACTCCTAATCCTACTAATTGCAAAATAATAAAAACACTCGCACCTTTCCATATTTCAGTAGTTTTAATTGATTTAGGTGCAACTCCCCTTAAATAAAATAACGAAAATCCAAAAGGTGGAGTTAAAAATGATGTTTGCATATTTACACCAATCATTACACCTAACCAAACAGCTGTAACATTAGCTGAAGTTTCAGCTAACAATATTGGGGCTACAATAGGCACAACTACTATAGCAATTTCTATGAAATCTAAAAAAAATCCTAAAATAAATATAACTGCCATTACAACAATAAATTGCGTCCAAAATCCTCCAGGTAAACTAGTTAGAAAATCTTTTACTATTTCTTCTCCACCAAAACCTCTAAATGCTGCTGTTAACATTGCAGCACCAATTAGAATTATAAATACCATAGATGTTGTTAAACTTGTTTCAATCATTACATTTTTTAAGACATTGTTAATTCTAAAAGTTCTCCAAAAACTCCAAACTACTCCAATCAATAAAAATATAACTGCAATAATTGCAATAATTAAAGCTATCATTTCTGATGTTGTTGAAATATTTTTTATATTGAGTTTAAAGTTTACAACAATAATACTAATTACAATTAGTGAAAGTATAGTTAATATTGCAGGAGTATATTTATATTTATTATTATATAATCTATAACCACCCATGACACCTGCTCCAACTGCACCTATTGCACCTGCTTGATTAACAGTTGCAATACCAAGTAATATTGAACCAAGAACTACAAAAATTAATGCTAATGGTGGAACCAAAGAGAGAAATACTCTTTTAAAAAAGTCTTTGTCATAGTTACCTTCATATTCAACGGGTGGAACTGCCTCTTTTTTAAATACTCCGATAAAAAGTACATATAACATGTATAATCCGACAAGAACTAATCCAGGAAGAAACGCCCCCAAAAACATATTTCCTGCACTCACTGAATCTACACTGAATTGACTTGGAATATTTGTTGAGCCAGTAATATTTTGGTAATTTTCAATTCTCATGTTATCCGCAGCATCAGAGGCAGATGCTAACTGATCAGATAAAATTATTAGAACTATTGATGGAGGTATTATTTGTCCAAGGGTTCCTGAGGAACAAACAATACCAGACGCAAGAGATTTATTATAATTATTCTTCATCATAGCAGGAAGAGAAATTAAACCCATCGCAACTACAGTAGCTCCTACTATTCCAGTAGTAGCAGCTAGTAATGCACCAACAAATATAACAGATATACCTAAGCCACCTGGTATAGGCCCAAATAACTGACCCATACTAATAAGTAAGTCTTCTGCAATTTTAGATTTTTCAAGCATTATTCCCATAAATATAAATAGAGGAATTGCTATCAATGTATCTCTTTCAACTTCCCAATATACTCCTCTAAAATTTGTTATTCCTGCATTTAACCATTGAAATGGTCCATCAGAAATAAAATATTCGTTAGGATTTCCATCAATTAAATATCCTGCTAAACCTGCTAAAAAAATTGAAATGATCGCTGAACCTGGAAGAGCAAAAGCTAGTGGATACCCAGATGCAAGAGCAAATGCCATTAAAAAAATTAATAAAAAAAGAAAAAACAATTCCATTATTTATTCTTTCTTATTACTTCTAAACTTCTTAATGAGTAAATTGTAAATTGAATTAACATCGTTAAAGCAAAAATTATTAAAAACCCTGCCATTAAATATTTAATATTCATTCCTTGAGTACTCTGCGATGTTTCAAAATTCATTATCGGCTGATTTAAAACACACTGTTTGCAGTACATACCAAGAAAGAAAACAGTCAAACAAAGTGGAATACCTAATATTAAACTTCCAAAGAGATTGACTCTTGCTTTATTTTTTTCACTAAAATTTGTATACAAAACATCAACACGTACATGCCCATCTTTAATTAGAGTATAATAGCTTCCAAATAAAAATAAACTTCCATACCAAAATCTTACTAAATCACTCATTAAGGTTTGTTCATATGAAAAAACAAATCTTAAGATAACTATTTGAAACTCTGCTATAACAACTAGAAATGCTAGCCAATAAAAATTAAGAGCTTTAAAATAATATGCAAATATCAAAGACAAAAATAAAAGTGGAAAATGTATATAAGGAGCTCTAAAAGAATTGTTTGAAAATTTTATATTCCAGCTTTTACCTATAAGCTGTTCAAGAAACCCCTCAATAATTAATAATGAAATAATTGCGTCTACTATCCCAATGATAAGAACAGACCAAAAACCAAATCTTATTATATAATCATTAAGTTTTTCTAAATTATTGGCAAGAGTAAGGTTATCTAAATTTTTATTGTAATTGATAAAAATTATTGGAATAATAATTGCAAAAACATAAAGTAAAAATTGAATTGATGAGTAAATATTTATAGATTGATTTAGTGTAAATGGGCCAGGCCAATCACCCGCGAATGTAAGATAATTATTAATTAAAAAAGCAAATACAACTAATATTAGGCTAATTGAAAAAAATTTAGAAATATTTGTGATGTTCATATAAATTGCAGTGGGGAGGTTAACTCCCCACTCAAATTAGATTTTTAGCTTTCTAGTACTCTGTTTCTCTGAGTAAAGAATGCTGAATCAGCTTTTTTCAACCAGCCACTTATTTCACTTCTTGACTGTTTAAAGCTTGCAAGAATTCTTCCTGTAAGTTCATTACCTTCAGCAAGTTCTTCATACAGTTCTTCTGCTGCTTCACCCATTGCGTCGATAACATCTTCATTGAATTCTCTTAGTTCTACACCATGATCATTTACAAGTCTCTGCAACGCAGCACCATTGTTAGCATTATATTCAGTCAACATTCTTTCATTTTGAACTGTTGATGCATGCTCAATAATCATTTGATCTGTTTTACTTAAGCTTGTTAACCAAGATTTATTGCAACCAAGTGTAATCAATGTTCCTGGCTCATGACAACCAGGCCAGTAATAATATTTCGCAGCTTCATAGAATCTTGATCTTTCATCATTCCATGGTCCTACCCACTCTGTTGCATCAATTGTTCCATTTATTAAGTTTTCATAAATTTGTCCACCTGGTACACCAACTACAGATAAACCAAGTTTTGACATCATCATTCCACCTAATCCAGGAATTCTCATTTTCAGACCTTTAAAGTCATCCGGTGAATTAATCTCTTTATTAAACCATCCACCCATTTGAACTCCAGAGTTTCCTGCCATAAAGTTTTTTAATCCAAATTCATCACCAAGCTCATCCCATAGCTCTTGTCCACCACCATGTCTTATCCATCCGTTGATTTCTGTTGCGATCATTCCAAATGGAACTGCTGCGAAAAATCCCCAACCAGGATGTTGTCCAACCCAATAGTAGTCAGCACTATTATACATTTGAGCGTTACCTGATGTAACTTCTGTAAATACATCTAGTGGTCCAACTCTCTCTCCACCAGCAAAATGATTTACTATAATACGTCCATCACTTAAGTCTGATATTCTTTGAGAAACAGCTTCTGCACCTGTACCTAGACCAGGATAACCTCTTCCCCATGTAGCAACGCAATTGACTTCAATCCTATCAGCCGCAATAGCTGGTGCAGGGAATGATGATACCGCAGCCGCAGCTGCTCCACCTATTCCTGCTTTTTTGAGGAAGTCACGTCTTTTAAAGTTTTTTTTCATATGTCCTCCCGAGATAATATGAATTAATTAATTAATTTACTGATAGAACTATACAAAAATAGAATATCTATCAATTTCTAATAGTATTAAATAAGTAGAAAATTATTAAAAACTAGAAATACCTGTCTGATTTTTGCCTAATATTAGTGAATGAATATCTTCTGCACCTTCATACGTTTTAACTGTTTCTAAATTAACCAGATGTCTCATAATATGATATTCATCAATTAATCCATTAGCTCCAAGCATATCTCTGGAATCTCTACAAATATCAAGAGCCTTCTGGCAATTATTCTTTTTTAAAATACTTATTGCATTGATAATATCCTTACCGTCATCTAAGGCTTTCGCGCTTAATAAACATGATGATAATCCGAGATTAATCTCAATTTGCATCTCAGATAATTTTTTTTGAATTAATTGATTGGATGCAAGTGGTTTTTTAAACATAATTCTATTTTCTACATATTCTTTTGAAATCATCCAACATTCAGTTGCTGCACCTAACACACCCCAACTAATTCCAAATCTTGCCTTATTTAAACAACTAAATACTGATTTCCAACCATTAGTATTTTCTAGAAGCGAGTCTTTTGGCACATGAACTTTATCTAAAGTAATTTGTCCAGTTGGACTAATTTTTAGACTTGTTTTATTTTCGATGTGAGATGTTTTTAATCCTTTAAAATTTTTTTCTAATATGAAACCTTTAATACTTTTATGATCTTTATTTTCATCTAGAGCCCAAATTATAAATATATCTGCAATAGGTGCATTTGTAATCCAATTTTTTGAACCATTTAAAATATAGCCATCTTTAGTTTCTTTAAATGTTGTTTTCATCGATGAAGGATCGGATCCAGCTTCACTTTCAGTTAATCCGAAACATCCAATTTTTTCACCATTAATTAGTTCAGGTAAATATTTATCTTTTTGATCTTTAGAGCCAAACTCATTTATAGGATGAATTACTAATGAAGATTGAACGGAAATTGATGATCTGTAGCTACTGTCAATTTTTTCAAATTCATAAGCAACAAGACCATAAGCAAGATTTGATGTACCTGAGCCTCCATGAGATTTAACTGTTTGGCCTAAAACACCGAGTGACCCAAACCTAGGGTAAAGATTAATATTAAACTCATGATTTCTATTCATTTTAACAACTGAAGGTCTAAGTTCTTTTTCACAAAATTGTCTTACATTTTTTTGAATTCCTAATTCCTCTTCGGAGAGATGGGATTGGATATGGAACGGATCAAACCAATTATTTTGTTTCATACAATATTAGGCATTATCATTTTTTTAATGTAAATAACCATAAAATTAAATATGAAAAATAAAACAGTATATATTGCCTCAGATCATGCTGGATTTAAGCTTAAATCACAGCTATTGAAAATATTCTCAAAGATGGCTGATTTAGGCACAAAGTCTGATGAAAGTGTTGACTATCCTGATTTTGCACACAAATTAACTAAGGAAATAGTTAAGAATAAAAACAACTTTGGTATTTTAATATGCGGAACTGGGGTAGGAATGAGTATAGCAGCAAATAGAAAAAAAGGTATTAGAGCTGGTCTAGTCAATAATGCAAAAACAGCAAGATTGATAAGAAAGCACAATGATGCTAATGTACTTGTTTTACCGGGTAGGTTTATTAATATAAACGAAGCAAAAAAATGTGTTCAGACTTTTCTTTCAACAGAATTTGAGTCGGGACGTCACAAGAAAAGGATAAATAAGATATGATGTCAGATTTGTTTACAAAAGGTATTAAAGAGGCTGATCCAGAAGTTTATGGAACTTTAAAAAGTGAATTAGAGAGACAACAAAATCAAATAGAATTGATTGCTTCAGAGAATATTGCATCAAAATCAATACTAAACGCTCAAGGCTCAGTAATGACCAATAAATATGCAGAAGGGTATCCAGGTAAAAGATATTATGGAGGTTGTGAATTTGTTGATCAAGCAGAGGAAATAGCTCTTGAAAGAGTAAAAAAACTTTTTAATTGCAAATATGCAAATCTTCAACCACACAGTGGCGCGCAGGCTAACCAAGCTGTATTCCTCGCATTGCTTCAACCACATGACACAATTTTAGGTATGTCTCTTGCTTCAGGTGGACATTTAACTCATGGTGCTAAACCTAATTTGTCCGGCAAGTGGTTTAATGCTATTCAATATGGTGTAAAGCAAGATGGAAATGATAAAGATTTAATTGATTATGACGAGGTAGAGGCATTAGCATTAGAGCATAAACCAAAAATGCTAATAGCTGGAGCATCTGCTTATCCTAGAATTATTGACTGGAAACGTTTTAGAGCAATTGCAGATAAAGTTGGTGCTTATTTTTTGGTAGATATGGCTCACTATTCTGGTTTAGTTGCTGGAAAACAATATCCAAATCCAATTGAACACGCTCACATAGTAACTTCTACAACTCATAAAACCTTAAGAGGTGCTAGGAGTGCTATGATTTTAACAAATCATGAGGATTTATATAAAAAAATAAATTCCGCAGTATTTCCAGGCTTGCAAGGAGGTCCTTTAATGCATGTTATTGCCGCAAGAGCTGTATGTTTTGGAGAAGCTTTAAAGCCAGAATTTGAAGAATACATCAAAAACGTTATTTCAAGTGCTAAAGCAATGGCTCAAACACTTGTTGATAGAGGTTTTAGGATTGTAACTGGAGGAACAGATTCTCATATTGTTTGGTTAGACCTTACTCCTAAGGGATTAACAGGAGATAAAGCTGAGAAAATATTAGAAGATGTTGGACTTGCTTGTAATAAAAATGCAATTCCTTATGATCCAAATCCTCCAAAGGTTACAAGTGGTTTAAGGTTTGGTACCGCTGCTGCAACCACAAGAGGTTTTACTCAAGAGGATTTTAAACAAGTAGGTAATATGATTGCAGATATCTTGGACAGTTTACTTTTAGATGATAATGAGCGTAAAGAAGTTTTCAATAAAACTAGAAAAGATGTAGTTTCTTTATGTAACAAATATCCTATTTATAACGAGGCTTTTTAATGAGATGCCCCTTCTGTAGTAATGAAGATTCACAAGTTAAAGATTCAAGACCAACAGAAGATAATACTGCCATAAGAAGAAGAAGAATATGCGAACAGTGTGGCTCTAGGTTTACCACATTTGAAAGAATTCAACTTAGAGATCTGGTAGTTTTAAAAAGCAAAGGTCAAAAAGAAAATTTTGACAGAGACAAGATGTTCAGATCATTATCTCTTGCTCTTAGAAAAAGAGATATCGAAAATGAAAAAATTGAAAAAATAGTTAATGCAATAGTTAGAAAACTGGAAAATTCAGGTGAAACTGAAATAAGATCAAATATCATTGGTCAATATATAATGGAGGCTTTGATGCACTTAGACCAAGTAGCTTATGTTAGATTTGCTTCAGTTTATAAAAATTTTAGAGAAGCTAAAGATTTTGAGGATTTTTTAGGTAATTTAGAAGACAAGTAATTTTAGTGTCTGACAATAATTTAAAAATGATTAACCTTGCACACGAACTCGCAAAAAAAAAATTTGGTCAAACTTTTCCAAATCCAACAGTTGGTTGCATAATAGCTAAAAACTCTAAGATTATTTCAAAGGCGGTAACAAATTACTCTGGAAGACCTCATGCAGAAGAAATTGCTTTAGAAAGAGCTGGTAGTAACTCAAAAGGTGCAACTATGTATGTTACTTTAGAACCCTGTTATCACAGTTCAAAAAATGGATCATGTACTGATCAAATATTAAGGTCAGGAATTAAAGAGATATTTATTTCAGCGTCTGATCCTGATCTAAGGACTAATAAAAAAAGTATTAATAAACTAAGAAAAAATAATGTTGCTGTAAATGTTGGCTTGGAAAACGAAAAAACATACAATTTGAATAAATTTTTTTTTAAAAGTCTTAAAAAAAAACAACCCTTTACAAAGGTTAAGCTTGCAATCTCAAAAGATGAAAAAATTGCTTGGAGTAATTATAAAAGTAAATGGATATCAAATGAATATAGTAGGCAGTATGGTCATAAACTAAGATATTTTAGTCAAGCAATATTAACAACTTCAAAAACTGTAATTAAAGACAATCCAAATTTGACTGTTAGAATGAAGAAAAAAAAAGAAATTCACCTTCCAATAATTATTTTGGATAAAAATCTTAAAATTCCATTAACATCTAATATATTACAAAATATTTCTAAGAAAAGAATTATAATTTTTACTTCAAAAAAAAATAAAAAAACTGAAAATTTAACAAAACTGGGATGTGAAATTATTTATTGTAAATTAAATAAAGATAATAAATTAAATCTAAAAAGAATATTTAATAAAATTTATTCATTAAAAATATCTGACATTCTCGTAGAAGCTGGAGGCATTTTATTTACTGATTTATTGAAAAATAATTTAGTTGATGAAATTCATTTATTTGAGTCAAAAAAAATTATTGGACAAAATGGTAAACCTGCTATTTTAGGAAATAAAATAAATAAATTAAATTTATCACTTCAAGAAACAAGAAAATTTAGAAGTGATAACTATTTTAAATATAATGTAATTTGATGTTCACAGGTATTATTCAAGATTTAGGCACTTTAAGTCAATTAAACCAAAGTTTATTTAATGTTACAACTAAACTTGATCTTAGCAATTCTAATGAAGGCTCTTCAATTTCATGTAATGGAGTATGTTTGACAGCTAAAAATATTACTAAAATTAATGATTTATATAAATTTGAAGTAAATATTGGAGAGGAAACACTTGAGAGAACAAACTTAAAAAAATATATAGAAAGTAAAAATTTGATAAATATAGAAAAATCTTTAACTATTGGTGATGAAATTAGTGGCCACTTTGTCTATGGCCATGTTGACACTGTTACTCCATTAATAAAAATTGTAAAATTGGAAAATAGTTGGGAATACCATTTCAAAAAAAATTTTGATATTAACAACAAATTTATTTCTGAAAAGGCTTCTATTTCAATAAATGGTATATCATTGACTATAGCAAACGTATTTAAAGATTATTTTAAAATTTCTGTAATTGAACATACATATAATAATACTAATCTTCGATTTCTTAGATCTAACGATGATGTAAATATAGAGTTTGATTATTTAGCTAGGTTTATTTTGACAAAATGAATATTAATAATGATGACATGAATTTATCAACTATAGATGAAATAATTGAAGATGCACGTAATGGCAAAATGTATATTTTGGTTGACGATCCAGATAGAGAGAATGAAGGAGATTTAATTATACCTGGTCAATATGCAAATCCAGAAGCGATAAATTTTATGGCAAAGTTTGGTAGAGGCTTGATTTGTCTAGCAATGACAAAAGAGAGAATTAAGCAACTAGATTTACCACTAATGAATCCCAATAATCAAAAAAACGATTTAACTGCCTTTACCGTTTCAATAGAAGCTAGAGAAGGCGTTACCACTGGAATTTCCGCTGCCGATAGAGCTCACACTATATCTGTAGCAATCAACAACAATAGAAATAAAGAAGATCTGGTTTATCCTGGCCATGTTTTTCCATTGATGGCATGGGATGGCGGTGTTCTTGAGCGCGCTGGACATACAGAAGCTGCTATTGATATATCTAAATTAGCAAATTTAAATCCATCAGGTGTCATATGTGAAATAATGAGTGATGATGGATCAATGGCAAGATTGCCAGAAATTATTAAATTCGCAAAAAAACATAATCTTAAAGTTGGTACAGTAAGTGACTTGATTAAATTTAAACTAAAAAAAACTAAAATTGTAGAGCTAATTTCAGAAAGACCTTTTGAGAGTGAAATGGGATCGGGTTTTTATTTAAAAGTATTTCAGAATACAATTTCTGGTGAAAAACATTATGCATTGGTTAAAAATATTAAAGATTATAACGAACCTTGTTTAGTAAGAATGCATAGATTGAATATTACAAAAGATATTTTTGAAGAAAAAAATATATTCGGCAGAGAAATCAAAAGTGCTTTCAAATTAATTGAAAAATCTGGCTCAGGGGCAATTGTATTAATTAATAGTGATATGTCACCTAACATCCTTAAAACATTTAATAAAAGAAAAAAAACTAATAATAAATTAGAATTAAGAGAATATGGTGTCGGAGCTCAAATATTATCTCTTTTAAACATTAAAAAAATAATATTATTAACAAATACTAAGAAACGGATTATTGCACTTGAAGGTTTTAATATAGAAATTATAGATCAAAATAAAATATGAGTAAAAAAATATTAATTGTATCTTCTAATTATTATTCTAATATTTCTAACAATTTAGAGACTGGTGCAGTTAATACATTAAAAGAAAGCAATTTTGAATATGAGATTATTCATGCTCCTGGGTGCTTTGAAATACCTTATTTGATAAAAAAAAATATAAACAATTATGATGGTTTTATAGCCTTAGGTTGTGTAATTAAAGGAGAAACATATCATTTTGAAATTATTTCAAATGAAACATCTAGAAAAATATTAGATCTATCAGTTGAATTCACAATACCTATAGGCTTAGGAATTCTTACTTGCTATAATTTACAACAAGCTACTATAAGAAGTGATATTAATCAAAAAAACAAAGGTCGAGAAGCTGCTTTAGCTTGCATTGAATTATTAAAATAAAATGCAAAATTTTACCAAGTCACAAACAAGACTTGCTTTTATACAGTATATATTCCAGTCAGAATTTTTAAAGATTGATACAAAAAATAATATAGAAGATTTT
>CACOIH010000010.1 GCA_902627245.1 uncultured Alphaproteobacteria bacterium | reverse complement strand
GTCTTGCAGACTTTTATAAGTTTGTAGAACTCTTTGCACTTCTCTTGCAACTCTATAGTGATCATGACCCACAACCTGCGGGTCTAAAATTCTTGATGTTGAGTCAAGTGGATCAACTGCAGGATAAATACCTTTTTCAGAAATTGCTCTATTCAAAACTGTCGTTGCATCTAAGTGAGAGAATGATGTTGCAGGAGCAGGATCTGTTAAATCATCGGCAGGAACATAAATGGCCTGAACTGATGTAATAGATCCTTTTTTAGTAGTCGTGATACGCTCTTGTAATGCACCCATATCAGTTGCAAGTGTTGGCTGATAACCAACAGCAGATGGGATACGTCCTAGAAGTGCCGAAACCTCAGATCCTGCTTGCGTAAATCTAAAAATATTATCAACGAAGAATAACACATCTTGTCCCTCTTCATCTCTGAAATATTCTGCCTGTGTTAAGCCTGATAGTGCCACTCTTGCTCTTGCTCCAGGAGGCTCATTCATTTGACCATAGACGAGGGCAACTTTAGAGTCTTTACCTTTAAGATCAATAATGCCTGATTCGATCATTTCATGGTATAAATCATTACCTTCACGAGTTCTTTCGCCAACACCAGCAAACACGGAATAACCACCGTGTGCTTTTGCAATGTTGTTGATTAATTCCATAATCAAAACGGTTTTACCAACACCAGCTCCACCAAATAATCCGATTTTACCACCTCGAGCATAGGGAGCCAATAAATCAACAACTTTAATTCCAGTTACAAGAACTTCTGTTTCTGTAGACTGGTCAACAAACTCAGGGGCAGGTCTGTGAATAGGATAAGTTTTTGTTGTTCCAATGTCACCTCTTTCATCAACAGGCTCTCCAACAACGTTCATAATACGGCCAAGTGTTTCTGGACCTACAGGCATAGAAATGGGGGCACCTGTATCAGTCACTGTTTGACCTCTTACTAATCCGTCAGTGGTATCCATTGCAATTGTACGAACTGCATTTTCACCTAAATGCTGAGCAACCTCTAGCATTAATCTTGTTCCATTATTATCTACTTCCAAAGCATTCATGATTGCAGGAAGTTCACCATCGAACTCTACATCCACAACAGCTCCAAGAACTTGTGATATTTTTCCAGTTAAGTTATTAGCCATATATCCCCCTTTTAAATTGATTCAGCTCCAGAAATAATTTCAATTAATTCTTTAGTTATAAACGCTTGTCGCGTTCTATTATATTTTAATGTTAAACTATCTATCATCTCACCAGCGTTACGAGTCGCATTATCCATTGCAGCCATTCTTGCACCGTGCTCACCTGCATCACTCTCTAGTAAGACTTTAAAAATCTGAATGGAAACATTTTTTGGAAGTAAATCTTTTAAAATAGTTTCTTCATCAGGTTCGTAATCATAAATTGCTTTAGCACCACTATCTTCAACATTCTCTTCTTTAGATGAGTTTGAAACATCTAATGGAATAAGTTGTTGTTGTGTCACCTCTTGTGAAATAGCTGATTTAAATTTGTTGAATATAATAATGCATTTATCAAATTTACCATCAAAGTATAGTTCTTGAAGTTTATTTGATACTTGCAATGCAGCATCATATCCATTTACTGAAACATTTAAATCAGCAAAGCTCTCAATAATATTTTCTTTCATTACACGGTTGAAAAAATCTCTACTCTTTTTTCCAACAGGCATGAGTTGAACATTTTTACCATCATCTTCAAGAGATTTTACTAATCGAAAAGTCTCTTTATTGATACTGCTGTTAAAGCCACCACATAACCCTCTGTCAGCACTAACAGGCACAACAACATAATTTTGATCATTTCCTGTTCCGGTAAGGAGCTTAATAATTCCCTCTCCTGAGGCAGCAGAAGAAGCTAATGATGCTAACATTTCCTCTAAACGAGAAGAATATGGTCTAGCAGCTTCAGCTTTTTCTTGTGATCTACGAAGTTTACTTGCTGCAACCATTTTCATCGCAGAAGTAATCTTTCTTGTAGAACCAACAGAATTAATCTGTGTTTTTATATCTTTTAAACTTGGCATTAATTAGTTGCTCGTAAATTTTTCTACAAGATTATCCAAGATTGATTTTAATTTATTATCATTCTCTTGGGATAATTCTTTTTCATTAGCGATAGCGTCTAATAAGTCAGAATGATTAGTTCTAACTTCATTTAGGGCCTCAGTTTCAAAACGCACAACATCACCTACAGCTACTTTATCTAAATATCCTCTAACACCGGCATATATAGATACAACTTGCTCTGATACTGTTAGTGGTGAATACTGACCTTGTTTTAAAATTTCAACAAGTCTTGCACCTCTATCAAGTAGTTGTTTTGTTGATGCATCAAGATCTGATGCAAACTGAGCAAACGCAGCCATCTCACGATACTGTGCAAGTTCAAGTTTTACTGGACCAGCAATTTTTTTCATTGCTTTTGTTTGTGCAGCTGAACCAACACGACTAACCGACAAACCAACGTTAATGGCAGGTCGAATACCAGCAAAGAATAGGTTAGTTTCCAAAAATATTTGTCCATCTGTAATAGATATAACATTCGTTGGAATATAAGCAGACAAGTCACCAGCCTGAGTTTCAATAATTGGCAGGGCAGTTAAACTTCCACCACCATGTTCATCACTCATTTTGGCAGCTCTTTCAAGAAGACGGCTATGAATATAAAATACGTCTCCCGGATATGCTTCACGCCCTGGTGGTCTTCTTAACAATAGGGACATTTGTCTGTAAGCAACTGCTTGTTTAGATAAATCATCATAAACTATTAGAGCGTGCATTCCATTATCTCTAAAATACTCGCCCATTGTACAACCTGTATAGGCTGATAAAAATTGCAGAGGAGCAGGTTCAGATGCTGTTGCAGAAACAACAATAGTGTATTCCATTGCGCCATTATCCTCTAAAGTCTTAACTATTTGAGCAACTGTTGATCTTTTTTGTCCAATTGCAACATAGATACAATAAAGTTTTTCTTTTTCATTGTTAGATTGATTGACTGACTTTTGATTCAGGATGGTATCTATAGCAACAGCTGTTTTACCTGTCTGCCTATCTCCAATAATTAGCTCACGTTGACCTCTTCCAACAGGAACAAGGGCATCAAGGGCTTTAATCCCAGTTTGCATTGGTTCTGATACACTTTGGCGAGGTATAATTCCTGGAGCTTTTAATTCAATTCTTCTTTTTTCAGATGATTGGATAGGACCTTTTCCATCAATAGGATTTCCTAAACCATCGACAACACGACCTAATAATTCTTTTCCAACGGGTACATCAACAATTTCTCCAGTTCTCTTAACTGTATCTCCCTCTTTAATGCCTGTATCATCTCCAAATATAGAAACACCTACATTATCCATCTCCAAGTTAAGGGCCATACCTTTAACACCACCTGGGAATTCAACCATTTCACCTGCTTGCACTTTATCTAAACCATAAACACGCGCAATACCGTCACCAACACTTAATACAGTTCCAACCTCAGCAACATCTGCTTTAGTTTCAAAATTGGCGATTTGATCTTTAATAACAGATGATATTTCTGCTGCTTTAATTTCCATTATACCCCCTTCATAGCTATTTTTAATTTATTAATTTTATTTGCGATCGAAGTATCAATCATCTTTGACCCAACTTTAACAATCAGTCCTCCAATGATATCTTTATCAACATCAAAATTTAGAGAAAGTTTTTGACCCAAGTTATTTTTGAGTTGATTTGTAATATTATTTTTTTCATCTTCAGATAGTTCGTTTGCTGATGTTACATCAGCTGCAATATCACCTCTTTTTTCAGAGTTTATTTTTTTAAATTGTAATATGATTGTTGAGAGATTTGAAATTCTTTTATTGTTATCTAAAACTTTTAGAAAAGTTGTTGTTAGATTATTAAAGTTAAATCCATCAAAAATTTTTAATAAAATATTAAGTTTCTCTTCGGAATTAACAAGTGGACTTTTTATAATATTTCTTAAATCAGAACTTTCTTTCATTATTTTTTCAACTGTAGCAAAATCATTTAGTATTTCATCAATACATTTTTTTTCAGATGCAAGGTCATATAAAGCGGATCCGTATCTATCAGATATCATATCGCCAGAAGATATTTTAGATGTCATAAATCAATTTCATAAGAAGATTTGAAATAGGCTATTAGCACATCAGAAAAAGCAGGTAAACTGTCAGTTTGTGCGTCAAATGAGTTAAATGCAAGATATTTTTTAAAATGTGGGTAAATCACATAAATGAATATGGATCGACATCAATAATTAGCTTCACTGATGCGGGTAATTTAGCATCTCGGACTATTTTTTTCGTTAATTTATTGATTTTTTTTCTATTATTACCTTTTATTAATATTCTAAAGCGAAACTGTCCTCTTAATAGAGCTATTGGTGCCTCAACTGGCCCAAGTACTTTAATATTTTCATTGTTAATACTTAATTGAACTAATTGGGAAGCAGATTTTGAAGCTAATGCTTTGGTATGACTGGAAATAATAATTGCAGTCATAAACCCAAATGGGGTTATATTAAAATTTTTTCGTTCTTCTAAAGCTCGTTCTATAAATTTTTCTCTTTCACGTAATTGGATTGATTTAATTATTGGTTGTTCAGGAAAATAAGTTTGTAATAAAACTTTACCTAATTTTTTACCTCTTCCCGCTCTACCGCCCACTTGTTGCAACAAATTAAAAGTTTTTTCGATTGCTCTTGGATCTCCTCCAAATAATCCTGCATCAGCATCAACAATTCCAACTAAAGATAAGTTAGGAAAGTCATAACCTTTAGCCATAATTTGAGTAGCAACAATTATATCTATTTCTTTGTTATTTATATCATCAATAAATTTTTTTATTTTATTTGGAGTATTAACATTATCACTAGACATAATTGATATCTTTGCGTCATGAAATACTAATGTTAATTCTTCAGCTACTCTTTCAACTCCTGGTCCAATAAATTTAATACTATCTTTTTCTTCACATTTAGGACAAATTAGGGTTACTTTCTTTATATTTCCACATTGATGACATATAAAAACTTTTTTGTTTTGATGCATGACCATCCAAGATGAACATTGTTCACACTCATATCTAAATCCACAACTGTTACACAAAGTTAGAGGGGAGTAACCCCTTCTATTTAAAAAAATAAGTGCTTGCTCTTTATTATCTAAGCATTTTGAAATCTCTTCATTAATTGATCTTGAAATCCATTTGTCTTTTTCAAGTTTTTCTTTATTTAAATTTATTAACGAAATTTCAGGTAATGGTGTTCCTGAGAATTGCTTTGATAAAAATACATGATCATATTTTTTAATTTTAACATTGTTAATTGATTCTAACGAAGGTGTGGCAGACGCAAGCAAAATAAAATTATTTTCAATTTTTGATCTTACTATTGCCAAGTCTCTTGCTTGGTACCTTATGTTTTCTTCCTGTTTATAACTAGAATCGTGTTCTTCATCTACAACAATTAAACCAAGATTTGAAAAGGGTAAAAATAAACTAGAGCGGGCACCAATTACGATAACTTGATCGCCGTTAAAACATTGATGCCAGATTTTCTGTCTATTTTTTTTTGTTATTTTAGAATGCCATAAAAGAACATCAATACCAAATCGTTTTTTAAAACGTGTTTCTAATTGTGGAGTTAAGCTAATCTCAGGAACCATAATAAGAATTTGTTTTTTTTCTTTTAAAAATTTTTCAATAATCTCAAAATAAACTTCAGTTTTACCAGAGCCTGTTACACCTTCTAATAAGATTGGCTTCTTTGATGTATTAATTGATTGGATTATTTTTAATTTTGCACTTTCTTGTTCTTGGTTTAAAGTTATGACTGAAGAATTTAATTTATCTTTACTAAATTTCTCCAGGTTAAATTCGACAATTTCATTATTATTTAAAAAAAGTTTTAAAACTGATCCAACTGGAGCTAAAGTATAATTTGTTATCCATTTGATAAATTCAATTGTTGTATTTGTAAGTATTATTCTCTCTATTATCTTAGTTATTTCTCTTATTTCATGTTTTGGCTTTTCAATATTTTTATTCCAAATAATGCCAGTTTCTATTTTTTTGCCAAATGGGACTAATACTACTTGCCCAACTTTTAATTCTTTATTTTTTGAAGAATAAGTAAAAACTTTATCAAAAGGTCTTGTTACTATTACGTCATACAACATTATATTTATTTACTTTTTATATGTTAACTTTCTAAATAACTTGTATATGGTATACAACAAACAATGAAATTTTTTATAGACACCGCCGATATACCTGAGATTGAGCAATTAATGCCAAGTGGACTAATTGATGGAGTGACTACGAATCCATCATTAATAGCAAAAAGTGGAAAAGATATGGGTGAAACGATTAAAACAATTTGTTCAATTGTACCGGGACCAGTAAGCGCTGAGGTAACAGCGACTGAATTTGAAAAAATGTTAGAAGAAGGATTGTATTTAGCATCTCTTGCCAAAAATGTAGCCGTGAAAGTTCCGTTAACTCCAGCTGGACTCAAGACATGTAAATCATTGAGAGAAAAAAATATTATGGTTAATGTCACACTTTGTTTTTCTGCAGCACAAGCACTTTTAGCAGCAAAGGTTGGTGCAACTTTTATTTCACCTTTTGTTGGAAGACTAGACGACATTGGTGAAAAAGGAATGGATCTTATTTCTAATATTGTCATCATGTATGAAAACTATGGTTTTGATACAGAGGTTTTAGTAGCTTCTGTCAGAAATACTCAGCATCTTATTGACTCAGCTGTAATTGGGGCTCATGTTGCCACTCTACCTCCAAAGGTAATTCATGAACTTTATAAACATCCTCTTACTGACAAAGGATTGAAAGCTTTTCTAGATGATTGGGCAAAAACAGGACAACAGATACTGCCTAAATAATTTTATGGCAAAAGAAGATGAATTATCAGAAAAAAAAATAATTGATTTCTTAAAAAAAAATAAAAATTTTTTTATTAAAAATTCAGATCTTGTAAAAGATTTAAATTTTCCACTTTCAGATAATAGTTCCGATAAGGTTATAGACCTTGAAGCTTATCGTTACAAAAAAATTTCGCAACAGAATATTGATTTACAAAATCAAATGACAAAAGTTTTAATTGCTGGAAAAAGCCATCTCAATGCTCAAAAAAGAGTTCTAAAATCAACAATAAGAATTTTAAATATTAAGAATTTACCCAAATTGATAGGATTAATAAAAAATGATCTTAAAGTAATACTAGGTTGTGATGAAATGAATTGTTTTATTACAAATGAAAATGTTAAAGCTGAAAATTTAGCACAATTAGATAATAAAATTGCTAACAGTTATTTTAAAAATAAAATGATTACAAACCTCAATCAAAATCCTAATGGTTTACTTATTTTTTTTCCTAATAAATCAACAATTATAAAATCTTATATTTTATTAAAAGTAAAGTTTGGTGAAGATATAATTATATTAGCTATGGGTTCAAAAGATAAAAATAAATTTACCGCTGATATGCAAACAGATCTTGTTGAGTACTTGATTAAAATAATAGAAATAAATTTGTTAAATATAAAATAATTTAAAAGGAGATAATAATGAAAGGTTATAGGTTTATTACTGATGATGATACTGTTGACTTTTGTCAAAGAGTAACAGAAGCTTTATCAAATGGGTGGAAATTGCATGGTGAGCCTAAAATGACTTTTGATCTTAAAAGAAAAGTTATGAGATGTGGTCAAGCAGTTGTTAAACAATCATCAAAAAAATATAAAAAGAATATGGATTTAAGTAAAATTTAATTAATTATAAATGCTTTTTAAATAATCAATTATATAATTATTTTTCTTTTCCCATTTAGTAAAACAACTATCCTTTTCTGGATAAACAGGAAATATGTGAGCTTTATATTTGTTGTTAAGAGGAGGCTCACATCCAAAATCCGTGTAATTAATTGTCTTCACTTTATTCATTTTTGTCAAAAAAGATAAAGTTGTACTATCTTCTAATCCATCATCATCATGAATAAATACTAAGGAATTAATCTCAGAAAATTGCGACATTTCTTTTTCCCAATTTTCTCTCAAAACTTGACGTGGTGGGTAAGCATTTTCAGATAGTTTACCCTGAAAAGCTGCGGGATTGAATATAATACTACCATTAATTTTGTCAGGAAAATGAGCTGTTAAATAAAATGATAAAAAACCACCTGCAGATAATCCAGATAGAATAATATTATCGTAACCTTTCTCTAAGAGATTATCAATTGTGTCTATTACAACTTGTCTTCTTAAATGTTGTTGAACTTTGTCATACAATTTTATTCCATCATAATCAATAAGATCAATAAATCCATTGGGGTTACCCTCATCAACAAAAAGTTTATGTACCCTATCAAAGTGATGGTCACCAAGCCCTCTGACTCCTGAACACATACGGTATATTCTTATTGTCATATTATTTATTTTTTTATTATGTAAACTAGAAATCACCTCAGGGATTCTTCCAGCTCCTTTAACACACTCTTCTCTTCTCTTTTCTGGAGTATGTGAACCATGATTATAAATGATAATAATAGTATTTTTTTTATCTATAACTAGTTCCTCATCATATAATTTTAATTCATTATCTATAAAACCACTTATTTTAGATAATTTATCAATATCTTTCTTAAGTCTTTTTTCAAATTTAGTTTCTTTAGAAAATGATTGATTAAAGATGTTGGTTATAAAAAAAATAAAGATTAATTTAATTGTTAATTTAAACATTAATTAGATATGAATAGCTCTCCCATCTACGCTTAAAGCTGCTTCTTTTACTGCTTCACTTGTTGTTGGATGAGCATGACATACTCTCGCAATATCTTCTGCACTTCCACCAAATTCAATAGTGGTAACTATCTCTGCAATTAATTGACCTGCGTCATGACCAATTATATGAGCACCTAAAATTTCATCTGTTTTTTTATCTACTAAAATTTTAACAAAACCTTCAGAAGCCGATGTTGTTAATGCACGACCATTTGCCATAAAGGGGAATTTTCCAGTTTTGAATTCTTTATTTTCTTCTTTAAGTTGTTCTTCTGTTTTACCAACAGATGCTATCTCGGGATTAGTGTAAACAATTGCAGGTATAGCATCATAGTTTATATGAGGCTTTTGACCATTTATATATTCTACACAAGCTACCCCTTCTTCTTCAGCTTTATGTGCTAGCATTGGTCCTGGTGCTACATCACCTATAGCAAAAATTCCTTTTACTGACGTTTGAAAATTATCTTTGATTTCAATTGATTTTTTATCTGTTAACTTAACTCCAATTTTTTCTAAACCCAATCCTTCAGTGTTAGGTTTTCTACCAACTGACATTAAAACAACTTCATAATTTTCTTTAATTACTTTTTTATCAGATGTTTCCATTTTAACATCTACTCCTGATTTAGTAGATTTAGCTGAACTCACTTTATGTGATAGTTTAAATTCCAAACCTTGTTTTTGAAGCATTTTCATAAACTCTTTTGCTATTTCGCCATCCATTGTTGGTACAATTCTATCTAGCGCTTCAACAACAGTCACTTTAGATCCAAGTCTACTCCATACTGATCCCATTTCTAATCCAATATAACCACCGCCAATAACGAGAAGTGATTTAGGAACTTTAGTTAATGAGAGTGCTCCAGTTGAAGACACAATTTGTTTTTCATCTACAGGAATCTTTGGTATCTCTATAGAAGATGATCCAGTAGCAATAATAAAGTTTTTTGCTGATGCTGTGATTTCTTGTTTTCCATTTTTAATTGAAACTGTTTTGGAATCAACAAATGATGCTGAACCTGGGATATGAGTAATTTTGTTTTTTTTAAATAAGAAACCTATTCCAGTTGTTAATTTTTTTACAATCTTAGTCTTTCTTTGCATCAATACATCTAAATCTAAATCTACATTAGAAGTTTTAATTCCATGCTCTGCTGCATGATTGGATATCTCTACAAATTTTTCAGAAGAATTTAATAAAGCTTTTGAAGGAATACATCCTATATTTAAACACGTACCGCCAAGTGAGGATTCTTTTTCAATGCAGGCAACTTTCATTCCAAGTTGTGCTGCTCTAATTGCTGCAACATAACCACCTGGTCCTGCACCAATAATAATTAAATCAAAATCTTCCATACTATATTCCTAATACTAATTGTGACGGGTTTTCTAACAATTTTTTAACACTTACTAAAAAACCAACACTCTCTTTACCATCAATAATTCTATGATCATAACTTAATGCTACATACATCATTGGTCTAATTACAATTTCATCGTCAACTACTACTGCTCTTTTTTGGATATTATGCATTCCAAGAATACCTGATTGCGGTCTATTAATAATAGGCGTGCTTAGCATAGAGCCATAAACTCCACCGTTAGAAATTGTAAATGTACCCCCAGATAAATCATCCATCGATAATGTTCCATCTTTTGCCTTTGTGCTTAATTCAATAATACTCTTTTCAATTTGTCCAAAATTCATTGTATCAGCATCTTTTAAAACAGGAACTACAAGTCCTTTTTCAGTTCCAACTGCTATACCAATATCGAAGTGATTTTTATAAATAATATTTTCATCTTTGATTTCTGCATTAACAGCAGGAAATTCTTTCAAACTTTCTGTCACAGCTTTAACAAAGAAAGACATAAAGCCTAATTTGACTTCATATCGTTCTTGGAATTCTTTATTTTTAGAATTTCTAATTTCCATAATTTGAGACATGTCAACTTCATTAAACGTAGTTAATATTGCAGCTGTGTTTTGAGCCTCTTTAAGTCTTTTTGAAATCGTCTGTCTAATTTTAGACATTTTAACAATTTCTTCTCTTTCACTAGATGTGCTTGAGTCTTTTCCTGAAGAATTAATATGATTAACTACATCTTCTTTGTTTATTCTTCCATCAGATCTAGATGATTTAATATCCTGAATACTAATATTATTTTCTTCTGCCATTTTTCTAGCAGATGGAGAAGATTTATTAGAATTTGAATCTACTTGTGAGTTTTCTTTTTTTTCTTTTTCAATGTTAGGTTTTACTTCATTATTTTGTTGCTTGATTTTAGGTGAACCTAGTTTGTCACCTTTGCTTTCATCCAATATACCTAAGATACCTCCAATATTTATATCAGTGCCTTCTTGAACTTTAATTTCTTTTAGAGAACCTGCGTGAGGAGCTGGTACTTCAACAGTTATTTTATCAGTTTCAATTTCAACCAACGGCTGATCAGCTTCAAAACTGTCCCCTATATTTATTAGCCATTTTGAAACTGTTGCTTCTGTGATTGACTCACCAAGTGTTGGAACAATTAATTCTGTACTCATTTATATTACTTTTATATTACTTTAATAACATTTAGTTATATTTATTCAATTGGCAGATTTGTTTTTAATTTTGTTGATACGCCTGCCCACGATTTTTTGACTTTTTCAATATCTCCTTCGGTTGCAAGACTAATAATATTTTCCTGATTTGTTATGTGCCTTGGGAGTGATCCAGCGGCAGGTGAAGCGGCAGGGCTTCTGCCGACATAGTAAAGTTCTTTTTGTTTAACGTCAGCTTCTGACATTACACTTTCAATTCTACTTCTGACAAATCCCCAAGCGCCCATATTCTTTGGCTCCTCTTGAACCCATAATATTTCAGCATCTTTGTAATTTATAAGTTCATCCTTAAATATTTCATATGGAAATGGGTATATTTGTTCGAGACGAATAATTGCACAGTTTTTAATATTTAACTTTTCCAATCTATCTTGAATTTCAAAATATATTTTTCCAGAACATAATAATAATCTCTTTTTTTTCTTTTTTTCACTATTAGGAATCAAATCAGTTAGTATTCTATGAAACGTTGAGCCATTTATAAATTGATCAATGTCAGATGTGTTTTTCTTATGTCTCAAGGTTGATTTTGGAGTAAAAATTATTAGTGGCTTTCTGAAGTTTCTATGCAATTGTCTTCTTAGAACATGGAAATAGTTTGCAGGACTGGTACAGTTAATTATTTGCATATTATCTTCAGCACACATTTGAAGAAAACGTTCCAATCGTCCGCTTGTATGTTCCGGTCCTTGACCTTCATGCCCATGAGGTAATAATAAAGTTAGGCCAGACATTCTTAACCATTTTCTTTCGCCAGAGCTTATGAATTGATCAATCATAATTTGTGCACCATTGGCAAAGTCACCAAATTGAGCTTCCCAAATTACCAATGTTTTAGGATCTGCTTGTGAGTAGCCGTATTCAAAACCAAGAACTCCAAATTCGGATAAAAAACTATCGACTATTTCAAAGTAACCTTGTTTTTGTTGAAAATGTCTTAGAGGTACATGTCTTTTTTCATTTACTTGATCATATAAAACTCCGTGTCGATGACTAAAAGTTCCACGTCCAACATCTTGACCTGAAAGCCTAACTCCATATCCTTCATTTAGAAGTGTAGCAAATGCTAGACTCTCAGCAGTTGCCCAATCAATATTTTTTCCATTAACAACTGACTCTAATCTTTCATGATATATTTTTTGGATTCTTTTATGTGCATTAAATTCACTTGGAATAAGATGTATTTTTTTTGCTATATCAATTAGTTCGTCTTTCTTTACAGAAGTTTTTCCTCGTCTTGCATCAAAAGTTGCCGTTGATAGACCAGTCCATGTACCTTCAAGCCAATCAGCTTTATTGGGGTTATAATTTTTTGCTGCTTCAAATTCTTGATCTAAAAAAGATTTAAAATCATCAGCTATATTTTTTGATTCTTCTTCAGTCATAATAGAATTATCAACTAATTTTTTTTCATAAATTTTTCTTGTTGTTGGATGACTTTTTATTGCTTTGTACATTAATGGTTGCGTAAATGAAGGTTCATCAGCCTCATTGTGACCAGATCTTCGATAACAAAACATATCTACAACCACATCGACTTTAAACTTATTTCTAAATTCTGTTGCTAAACGACAAACATGAACTACAGCTTCAGGATCATCTCCATTAACATGAAATATTGGAGCCTGAACCATTTTCGCAATTTCAGTACAGTATGGTGCTGATCTTCCATATTGAGGCATTGTAGTAAACCCAATTTGGTTGTTTATAACAAAGTGTATAGTGCCACCTGTCCTAAAACCCCTTAGTTGTGACATAGCAAATGTTTCAGCTACTACACCTTGACCAGCCACAGCAGCATCTCCGTGTATTAATAAAGCAATTACTTTATCTGTATTTTTATCTTTGGATAAAGTCTGTTTAGCTCTTACCTTTCCAACAACTACAGGATTTACTGCTTCAAGGTGAGATGGGTTAGATGTTAAAGATAAATGAATTTTTTTACTTTCAAATTCTCTATCTGTAGATACTCCTAAATGATACTTTACATCACCTGATCCGAGAACTTCATTAGGATCATTAATTGAACCTTGAAATTTTGATAAAATATTTTTGTAGGACATCTCCAAAACGCTTGAGAGTAACGTTAATCGTCCTCTATGAGCAGTACCGATAATTATATCCTCAATACCTGATATACATGCTTGTTTAACAATTTGTTCAATACCGGGGATCATTGACTCACCACCTTCGATACCATATCTTTTTGTACCAAGAAATTTCTTATCTAAAAATTGTTCAAACAATTCAGATTCAACTATTCTTTTATAAATTGCTTTTTTCCCTTCACTTGTAAAGTTAGTTTTATTTCTAACTTCTTCTATTCTTTCTTGAACCCATTGCTTTTGACCAGCTTGTTGAATATGCAAAAATTCAACACCTATTGATGAACAATATGTTTCTTTTAATATTCTAATTATATCTTTTAGCTTTCCTCTATCCAATCCTAGACTGCCATCAATGAATATTTCTCTATTTAAATCGCTGTCAGAAAAACCATAGCTTTTATAATCAAGTTCAGGTGGGTAATTTCTTTCTAAAATTTTAAGTGGGTCTAAATCAGCAATTAGGTGTCCATTTATTCTGAAGGCTCTTATCAATCTTAATGCTCTTATAGAATCTAAAGTTGATGTTTTGAAACTATCAAAATCAATATTTTGAAAAGATCTTATTTTTTTATCAAAGGAAATATCATCAATTACGTTCGATGGTCTCTGTTTCCATTCAGGCCCACCAAAGTCTTTTAATACTGAATGGTCGTCTTCATTTAAATTGCTAAAGAAATCTTTCCAGTTACTATCAACACTATCAGGATTGTCTTTATATTTAAAATATAATTCTGCAACATAAGGTGCATTTGCACTATTTAAAAAAGAATCATTCATATAAGCTTATTACTATTATTTTTAATAAAGGATAATTAAAGAAATAGAACTTAAATATTCCCATTTTGCATTGCTGTTTTCATTGTTTTTCCTAAAGAAGCTGGTGACTTTGAAACAAATACACCTGCTTTTTCTAAAGAATCAATTTTAGAACGAGCAGTGCCTTTTGAACCTGAAACTATTGCACCTGCATGACCCATTCGTTTACCTTTAGGTGCCGATTGTCCAGCTATAAATGCAGAAATGGGTTTTTTGATTTTTGAATTAGAAATAAATTCAGCAGCATTTTCTTCCTCTTCACCACCTATTTCGCCAATCATTAGTATTCCTTCAGTTTCATCATCATATAAAAACAATTTTATACAATCTACAAAATTCATTCCATGTATTGGATCTCCTCCAATGCCTACACAAGTTGATTGTCCTAATCCTACTTCTGTTGTCTGAGCTACGGCTTCATAAGTCAATGTTCCTGATCTACTCACAATCCCAATTTTACCTTTTTTATGTATAAAACCTGGCATAATTCCTATTTTACATTCTGAAGGTGTAATCAAACCTGGGCAGTTAGGTCCGACAAGATATGTTTTTTTTTCCATTATTCTTTTTTTAATATCAATCATATCCAAAACTGGAATACCCTCTGTGATACAAACTATTAGTTCAATATTTGCATCTAAAGCTTCATGAATTGCTCTAGTTGCAAACTTAGCTGGAACATAAATGACTGTTGCATTTGCTTCAGTCTGTTTGACTGCCTCTGCTACTGTATCAAATACTGGTAAATTTAAGTGAACTTGTCCACCCTTCCCTGGAGTAACACCTCCTACCATGTTAGTTCCATAAGCTATCGCCTGTTCTGAATGGTACGTTCCTTGAGAACCAGTAAATCCCTGGCAAATGACTCTTGTATTTTTATTGATTAAAATAGACATTACTCTGAAAGATCTACAGCTTTTTGAGCTGCACTTGAAAAATCATCAATCGAAATTAATCCTAGTGATGAATTATTGATTATGTCTCTTCCTTCTTGTGAATTTGTTCCTTGAAATCTTACTACAACTGGAAGTTTGAAATCTAGTTCTTTAATTGCATCTATAATACCATTAGCAATCATATCGCAATGAATTATGCCTCCAAAAATATTGATGAAAACTGATTTTACATTTTGATCTGATTGAATAATTTTAAAAGCTTTAATTGCTCTTTCTTTATTTGCTGTACCACCCAAATCTAAAAAGTTTGCTGGTTCCATTCCAAATTGTTTAATTATATCCATTGTTGCCATAGCCAAACCAGCTCCATTAACCATACAACCAATTTTCCCATCAAGCTTTATGTAAGCCATATCATTTTCAGAAGCTTCAAGTTCTAATTTATTTTCTTCTGATGTATCTTTTAGTTTTTCAATTTCTTTTTGTCTAAAAAGAGCATTATCATCAATATTAATTTTCGCGTCGAGTAAAATTAATTTTTTATCTTTTGTTACAACTAGTGGATTTATTTCAATCAAAGAGGCATCTATTTCAACATATGCACGGCATAAATTAGAAATAATTTCTTTAAACTGACTAAATTCATTAATTGAAAAGTTTAATTTTTTTTGAAGATTATCATTTACTATAATGTTTTTTGAATTATCAAAATGGATATAATGAATTCGTTCCGGAGTCTTTTCAGCAACATCTTCTATATCGATTCCTCCAGCATTAGAGACCATCAACATTAATTTTGACTGATTTCTGTCTAGCAAAATACTTAAATAGTACTCTCTATCAATTTCACATCCAGCCTCCAAATAAACTCTTTTTACAAGTTTTCCTTCATTTCCTGTTTGTTTTGTAACTAAGGTATTTCCCATCATTCCCATAGCAATTTTTCGAGCGTCTTCAGAAGTATTGCTGATTTGTACACCACCTTTTTCATTAAATGGTTTTAAAAATTTTCCAGCTCCTCTTCCACCTGCATGTATCTGTGATTTAATTACCCACGGTGGGCCCTCAATATTTTCTATGTCTTTACTAAAATTATCAATATTTTCTATATAGCTTTTACCCTGCAATATAGGTAAATTATACTTTCTTAAGAGGTCTTTAGCTTGATATTCATGTAAATTCATTTTGATTAAAACGTATTAGTTAGATTAGTTAGTAAAGACAATTATTTTTTATTTTTCTTATTTAAAAGATTAATAGATAATTCAGTAAGTAATTTTACTGCTTTAACTGAATGATTAAATTCTTTCTTTTCATTGCTATTAAGCTTTAACTCAATAATTTTTTCTGCTCCCTTTTTTCCAATCACAACTGGAACTCCAACATAAAGTCCATTAACACCATATTCGCCACTAAGATATGCCGCACAGGGTAATAATCTTTTTTGATCCAATAAAAATGACTCTGCCATTTGAATGGCTGAAGAGGCTGGAGCATAATATGCAGAAGTTTTCATCAGTTTAACTACTTCTGCCCCACCATCGCGGGTTCTTTGAACTATTTTGTCTATATTTTTTTTTGTAGTCCATTTCATTTTAATTAATTCAGGTACTGGAATCCCAGAGACAGTTGCATACCTCATAAGCGGCACCATTGTATCTCCATGTCCACCTAAAACAAATGCGCTAATATCTTCAATTGATACATCAAATTCTTTTGATAAAAAATATTTAAGTCTAGCACTATCTAAAACACCTGCCATTCCAACACACATATTTGTTTTTAAACCAGATGATTTCTGAAGAACGCTGACCATAGCATCCAATGGATTTGTTATGCATATTACGAAAGCTTTAGGGCAATATTTTTTTATATTTTTTCCTACGTTTTGAATAATTAATGAATTTTTTTCCACCAAGTCATCTCTAGACATTCCTGGTTTTCTTGGAAATCCAGCAGTTACAATAACTACATCAGAATTTTTAATATCTTTAAAATTAGAAGTGCCCTTAAAATCAGCATGAAATCCTTCAATAGATGATGATTGAGCTAGGTCTAAGGACTTACCTTTTGGCAAACCTTCAGAAATGTCTAATAAAACTACATCACCCAATTCTTTTAAGCTAACAAGTTGTGCTAGAGTGCCACCGATATTACCAGCTCCTATAAGCGCAATCTTTTTTCTCATAAAAGTTCTATACTGTAATTATAATTCTGTAACAATAGCCTTTTTTAAACCGGCAATTTCCTTTGCAGGATTTAAACCTTTGGGACAAGAGCGAGTACAATTCATTATCGAATGACACCTATAAAGTTTTAGTGAGTCATTTATTGCTGTTAATCTTTTTTTTCTTTCAGCATCACGGGAGTCTTCAACCCATCTTGCTGCTTGAAGTAATACAGCTGGTCCCAAATATTCATCTCCATTCCACCAATAGCTTGGGCATGATGTTGTACAACAGAAGCATAAAACACATTCCCATTTCCCATCTAATTTTTCTCTATCTTTTGGTGATTGTTTTTTTTCTTCATTTTGATCGTCTAAATTTTTACCGTTTGGCTTTGCTCTTTCAAGCCAAGGTTTAATTGATGCCAATTGCTCATAAGCTTTACTTAAATCTGGAACTAAATCTTTAACAACTCGCATATGAGGTAGTGGATAAATTTTTATATCTTTTTTTACATCAGACATACTTTTTAGACACGCAAGAGTATTTACTCCATCAATATTCATTGCACATGAACCACAAACACCCTCACGACAAGATCTTCTAAATGTAAGAGTGGGATCAATCTCATTTTTAATTTTCATAAGTGCATCTAAAACCATGGGGCCACACTTACTTTGATCTATTTCATAAGTATCTAATCTTGGATTTTTATCATCTTCGGGGTCCCACCTATAAATTACTAATTTTTTTGGTGACTCGGCTATCTCTTTACTAGAATGTAGTTTACCATTTGTTACTTTTGAATTTGCTGGAAGAGAAAATTCAACCATTAATAAACTCTTCTTTTAGGTGGAATTGGCTGAACATGGTTTGTTAATGTGTTCATATGAACTGCTCTTGAACCCATATTTACATCACCATTTTCATTCAACCAAGCTAAAGAATGAACTAACCAATTTTTATCATCTCTATCTTTATAATCTTCACGAGCATGTGCTCCTCTACTTTCTTTTCTATTAAGAGCTGAGTATAATGTTACTTTTGATTGAGCCATTAGGTTGTGAAGCTCTAGGGCTTCGACAAGATCAGTGTTAAATACAAGTGATTTATCTTTAATATCAATATTATCCATTGAACCTTCAATATCTTGGTATTCTTCTATGCCTTTAGAAATTAAATCATGTGTTCTAAAAACAGCACATTTTTTTTGCATAACATGTTGCATTGTCGTTCTAAGTTCACCAGTCGTTGAACTACCTTTACTATTTCTAATCCTGTCAAATCTTTGAATAATATCATCTGTTTTAGACTTACTTATTTCAATTTTTTTTGAGTTAGGTCTTACTTTTTCTTTACAAGTTAAACTAGCAGCTTTACCAAAAACTACTAAATCGATAAGTGAATTTGTTCCAAGCCTATTTGCTCCATGTACAGATACGCAAGCCGCTTCTCCTACTGCCATTAAACCTTCACACACATTGTCTGGATTTTGTTTAGTAGGTCTTAGAACTTCTGTCCTATAATTTGTAGGAACTCCACCCATATTATAATGAACTGTTGGTAAAACAGGTATTGGATCTTTAGTTAAATCTACTCCAGCAAAGATTTTTGCAGTTTCAGAGATTCCAGGTAATCTTTTGTGCAAAGTGTCAGCATCTATGTGTTCAAGATGTAGAAGAACATGGTCAGCATTATCTCCACATCCTCTATTTTCACTTATTTCTATAGTCATAGCCCTACTCACAACGTCTCTAGAAGCTAAATCTTTAGCATTTGGAGCATAACGTTCCATAAATCTTTCACCATCGCTATTAGTTAAATAACCGCCCTCTCCTCTGGCTCCTTCAGTAATTAAGACACCAGCTCCATATACACCAGTTGGATGAAATTGAATAAACTCCATATCAGACAACGGTAAATTCTGCCTTAGTGCCATTGCACTTCCATCACCCGTGCAGATATGAGCACTAGTTGATGAAAAATATGCTCTTCCATACCCTCCTGTAGCGAGTATTGTTTGATGAGATAAAAACCGATGAATTGAACCATCTTCAAGACACCAAGCAACTGCTCCAATACAATTACCATTATCATCTGAAATTAAATCAAGAACAAAATATTCAATAAAGAATTCAACATTGTTTTTTAATGATTGTTGATAAAGAGTATGCAATAATGCATGACCTGTTCTATCGGCAGCAGCGCAAGCTCGCATAGCGGGAGCACCCTCACCATTATTTGTAAGATGACCTCCGAAGGGTCTTTGATATATCTTACCATCATCTGTTCTGCTGAAAGGCATTCCATAGTCCTCAAGTTCAATTACTGCTTCTGGTGCTTTAGAGCATAAATATTCTATTGCATCTTGATCACCCAGCCAATCAGACCCCTTAACGGTGTCGTACATATGCCACTTCCAATTATCTTCTCCCATATTTCCTAATGCTGCACCAATTCCTCCTTGAGCTGCAACGGTGTGACTTCTTGTGGGAAAAACTTTTGAAATACATGCTGTTTTTAAACCAGCTTCAGCACATCCCAGAGTTGCTCTTAAGCCTGATCCCCCGGCACCGATCACAACAACATCATAATGATGATCTATTATATTATATGAGTTAGACATTAAAAATAGCAGTTTTTATTATAAAAATAGTTAATAATATCATTAAAAAATACGAAGTTAAGTTAATTCCCCATTTACTTAAATTATAAATTTTTTTCGATGTGACATAATCATCTATTATTGTTTGAAGGCCTAATTTTGCATGCAAAAGCATAGCTATCATCATTACATAAAATAAAAAGGAGTTCAAATACGACTGAAAGAAGCTAATTGTTTCGTCATACTCCATTTTTGAAAGAGAAATTGCAGAATATATGAACCAAAAAGTTAATGGTATAAGCAGTGATGCTGTAATTCTTTGAATTACCCATTTTAAAGCATAATTTTTCATATTAGAACCCACACTAATATAGTAGATGCAAGTGTTAGAAATAATACTATATATCCAGATCTATACACAGTAATTAAATCCATACCAATTCCAAATGACCAGTAGAGTTTTCTACAGCCATTATATAGATGGTAAAAGACCCCAATTGTCCAAGTTAAAAGAATAAACTTAAATAAAATATTTTTTGAAATCATCTCAAAATATACAAAATAATTTGGACCTAGGCTTATAAGTAAAAACCAAATTGAAATTAGAATAGATCCTAAGCTTAAACCAATTCCAGTTATTCTGTGGAATATTGAAAAAAGGGCTGTAAGAACCTTTTTGTGAATTGATAGATGTGGTGATAATGGACGATTATCAATCATTATAAAATTACAATTTTAATAGTTATATTTACTTAAGTATATATTTTTCCTAGAATTTCAAAAAAAAACAAGGATTTCTAATTTTCTTATATAGTAAAAACAAAGTAGCTAAATTGTTAATAAGATTAACATAGCAAGGCAAACCTTAGTATAATTGATAGTAAAAAATAGCTATATTCCTTGAATTTTATACAATTTGATATTATTCTAACATAGCCGGATAATGCTTAATTTCTTTGCTTCGGAGGAACGCCAAGAGATTTTAATCATCTTACCCGCCGTTTGATGATTATATGAGTTTCTATTCTAGAGAAGTGTCTGCCAAGGTACTAACTAGTTGAGATATCCGGCTTTATTTAATCAAGAACAGAATTAAAAAAATTTTCCATCTTATCAGCATATTCGTCGGGGTATTTTATCATGCTATCAACATGGTTGGAGTCTTCTGCTAGCCAATATTGCGCGTTGATCTTATTTTTTACAGTATATCTCTCATAAAATTTAAAATGTCTTGTTAATACTCTTGTATCTTTGTCGCCATGTGTAAAAAAATATGACTGTGTTTTACTAAGTTTAAGAGCTGGAGATAATAAGCTAGGATCAATTCCAGTTAAGACTTTTCCAGCAAAACTTACTGCTGGACCAAATTCGATTGATAATCCATACCTTGCTATTTCATCTGTTAACGCCATTCCAAATTCAGCTATTGGACTATCGGACCAGATTGCTAAAATTTCTGGTTCTTCATGAGCTGCGAATATAGAGGTACTTGCTCCAAGAGAAATTCCATGAAGACCTATCTGATTACTTTTAAAACCAATATTAATAAGAAAATCAAAAGCTCCTAAAATATCTTTATAACTTTTTAAACCTAAATCCTCATATTTCGAAGTTCTGTCACTCTGACCATAATTTCTTAAGTCTATTGTTAAAACATTAAATTTTTTTTTAACCAAAAGAGACGTAATTAAGTTAGATTCTGACTTGCACTTACCATTAGGATTTATACCATGTGTAACTATTATAATTGGTCTATTTGGAAAATAATTAAATAGCCAACCATTTAGTTTAATATTTTCTTCTCTTGATAAAAAATAAACGTCTTGCCACTCATCTAAATAATAATTTTCATATGGAAAGTTTTCTCTAAGTGTTCTCTGAGAAATATCCTTATATTGATGTGCATCAATCGATGTACTCCAAGTATTTGGGAGTGATCCTTCGTGCATACCACAAGAATAATCGATTTTTAAAATTTGATAAGCTACGTAAAAACCAGCGCCATAATAAATAAAAGATAAAACAATAAATATGCTGATAAGATATTTTAAAAATCTTTTCATTTTATAGGCTGGACTATTGTCATTTCATATAGTCTGCTAGCAGTTCTTTTAAATTCATCATTTAGACTTTGGATAGAATTTAGAGAAGAAATAGGTTTTGCTGCAAGAATCACTATTGAACATTTATTTTCATAAAGCATATCAATAAGGCTTATGAATCTTCTACAAGAATCTTTTTTTTGATCATCAAGTTCGGGTACATTATTTAGAAATATGATATTAAAATTTTTTGATATATTGATATAATCTTGATGACTAAAATTATCTTCGCATAATTTTTTAAAATCTGTCATTAAAATATTTGAGCTACATTTATCAAATACTATTTTTCTACTATTAGATTTTATAATAATTTTAGTTAAATGAGTGTTGTCAACAAACTTATTAAATAAAATTTCAAATTCTTGTCGTGTTTCATTATTTATTGGAGTGAAGTATGTTTTTGACTGATTTAAAGTTTGTCTTCTATAATCTGTACTAAGTTTCATATTAATAATTTCAAAATTACTTTTTATAAGCTCAATAAATGGAATAAAATCATTTCTTTGGAGGCCATCTTTATACAAATCATCAGGTTTAAAATTTGAGGAAATAACTATAAAAATATTGTGCTTATTTAATAGAAAAAATATCTTTTTTATAATCAGTGCATCAACAATATTAAATATATGCATTTCATCAATAAATAAAATTTTAAAATTTTTACCGATTTTTTTTATATATTCTTCAATTGCTTTATCTTTATTGTTAGAGCTTTGAACTACTTCGTGAATTCTGATCATGAGGTTATTAAAATGTATTTTTTTTCCTACTTTTGAGTTTTGATAAAAAAGATTTAATAAAAAAGTTTTTCCTGTTCCAACTGTTCCGTATAAATAAATGCCATCTTTTTTTTTAGACTTAATAAATAGACTATTTTTATTATTTTTTTTCCAAACTGAATTTAATTTTTTTAGGACTTCTAGCTGAGCCTGACTAGTTTTTATAAAATTATTTTCAACAAAACTATTATATTGATCAATAACACTGAAAGACATTATTTCTTACCTAAAAATGAAGATAATTTTTTTAATGTTTCATCTTCAGCTTTTGATATGATTTTCATTTCTTTTTTTTTAAGTAATCTTTTGTATTCTTTTAAGAGGAAATTTAAACTTTCATTTATTTCTTTGTTCATGGTTTTCAAAAAATACAGGTAAAAGTGAAGAAAATATAATCATAATTAATGAAATAATACAAATAACTTTAATTCCATAACCCCAATCAATTATATAACCAAAAACAACTGGTGAAATAGCACTGGCTAAAACAGAGATTGCATGAAAAAGTGCTTTTACAGTTCCAATACTTTCTAGACCAAAAAGTTCAGCCCATAAAGAGCCTGTAAAAGGGGCTGAAATTCCTAAATTTAAACCATATAATGACATATATATTATTAAAAAATAAAAATTGTTAAAAAAAAACAAAATTATAATTCCAAGAAAAATTGGTAATAATAAATACATAATAGCTTTTCTTGGGTTCAACAAGTCAATCAATGGCCCACCGAAAAGAAGTCCAATAATAGAAAAAGCACCTAAAAAAATAAAACCGGTTCCAAGCATTTCAAGTGTCCATCCCTTTTCTGTAAAAATAAAAATTTGATGAAACATTAGTCCGGTACCTATGAATGAAAATGATATAGTTAATGGCAAAAATATTATGAATCTTTTATCTTTGATTACTTGTAGTGTAGTCCAATTTTTTTTACTTTTTTTATTTGAGACATTAAAATTAGTTTGTCTTTCGTTTTGATTGCTCAAAGTAAAATAAAGAATAGGCAAAAAAAGGATTATAGATAGTGAACACATTAACCAAATTTGTTTAAAATCAAAAAACTGATACAGGTAAACTACAAGAACTGGTAAAAACATTACACCAATCATCCCGCCTAAGTTTCCAATTGATATTGCTTTGCCCCTATTCTTACCAAAGTACCTTGTTAGTGAGGTTATTCCAGCATGACTCATAGCGCCCTGACCAAAAAAACGTAAAGCAAATATTATTATAAAAAGATATATAATGTTTTCTGGAAGAAAATAGATTGCAAGGCAGGGTAAGAGTAATCCCAAGGTTACTAAAAATGAATAAATTCTCAAATCAACAAAATCTATTATTTTAGCAAAATTGATTAATAATAATGAGCTAGTGGTAGTTGCAATGGCGTATACCATTCCAAATTCACCATCAGAAAGGTTATAAATTTTTTTTATATCATTATTAAACAAAGCTATAAAAAAAGTTTGACCGTAACTTGCAAAAAAAATTACTAAAAATCCATACGTGAGTAACTTTGGATCTTGCAAAAAAAATTTCTTCATTAATTATCCAGTTCTTTTTTTACTTTTTTTAATAGATTAACCATTTTTGATTTGTTAATTCTTCCAGTGTTCACGTTACGTGGACTAGGGTGATAACTTCCCATAAGTATCTTCTTATCAGGAAGTTTATTTTTACTTCCATGACTGAATATATAATCCTTGTTTTTTATATCATAATATTGCTTGTAATAATTGATACACGCATCATGACCTATTTTACCAAGAGCTAATATAATTGTGATATTTTTTAATGAACTAATTTCTTTACTAAAAAAATTAAAACAAGTTTTTAATTCATTTGATGTTGGCTTGTCTTCTGGCGGAACACATTTTAAAGCAGTCGTAAGGTACAAATTATTAAGTTTCAAACCATCATTTTTGTTTACTGATAGTGGTTGATTGGAAAAACCAGATTCGTATAAGCATTTGAACAAAAAATCTGCTGATTTATCTCCAGTAAATACTCTGCCTGTCCTGTTACCGCCATGTGCTGCAGGCGCTAACCCAACCATCAAAAGCTTAGCGCTAGGGTCACCATAACCAGTAATAGGTTTGCCCCAATAATCTTGATCAAAATATTGACGTCTTTTCTCATTGGCAATTTTTTCTCTAAAATGAACTAACCGATTACATTTTCTGCACTGAATTATTGATTTATTTAATTTATTTAATGTCATATGGAGAAGACTTATTTATATTACAGCTATATGATTAATGAAAGAGCTAAAGTTATTCTTGATTTTTGTTTTGTTAAAACATCTCTGGAGAAATGGTTTAAAAAAGATGATAAATTTGATATTCTATTAAAAAAATTATTTTTCAACGACTTTACAAATGCAGTTAACCACCAGTGTGATGAATGGCAAGATAATCCTGAAGAATGTGTTGCCTTAATTATGTTGTTAGATCAACTATCTAGAAATTTTTATAGAAATGATCCAAAAGCTTACGAACAAGATTATAGATGTAGATTGATAGTAAATGAGGCAGTAGACAGAGGTTTTTTAGAAGATCTAGAAGAAGATAAAATACATTTTCTTCTTTTACCACTAATCCACAGCGAGGATATTAGTGATCATATCTTTGGTCATAAATTAGTAGATACTTATTTAAAGGATCATGTTGAATATATAAGAATAAAAAAAGCATGGAATGACCACACCGTTGCAATAAAAAAGTTTGGAAGATATCCTCATAGAAATAAAATTTTAAGCAGAAAGTCAACACATGATGAAGAAGAGTTTTTAAAACAGCCAGATAGCTCTTGGTAATTTAAATTTCTTAAAACTAATCACATAATATATAATAGTTATTTAAAAGGTCTCGTGGTGAAATGGATATCACACGTGTCTTCGGAACATGGATTTGGGGTTCGAGTCCCTACGAGACCGCCATTGTAAAAGATTATTATATTTTTATAAAATTTGAATATTCAGAGATTACTAATTCAGCAATTTGAACAGCATTAAGAGCAGCACCTTTCCGAAGATTATCAGATACAACCCATAAATTTAAACCATTATCAATAGATTGATCATTTCTTATTCTGCTAATATAAACTTTATCCTCTCCTGCAATTTCTACTGGGGTAATATATCCTTCATCTTTTCTGTGATCAATTACTGATATACCATCAGTGTTAGATAAAATTTCATTCGCATCTTTTTCATCTATTGGGGAGTCAAATTCTATATTTATCGCTTCTGAATGTCCTATAAAAACTGCTGTTCTAACACACGTTGCTGAGACATTAATTCCCTGATCTAGAATTTTTTTTGTTTCATCAATCATTTTTTGTTCTTCTTCAGTATTACCATTTTCTAAAAATGCTCCAATATGTGGAATAACATTAAATGCTATTTGCTTGGTAAACTTTTCTTTTTTTAACTCTTGATTTGCATAAACATTTTGTGTTTGATTAAATAATTCATCCATGCCTATTTTACCCGCACCAGATACTGCTTGATATGTGGATACAACCACTCTGTTTATAATTGCTTTTTCGTGAAGTGGCTTTAAAGCAACAACCATCTGTATTGTTGAACAATTAGGATTTGATATTATGTTTGTTCTATTTTCATCATCAAAAAATTCATCTAGAGCTTTTGCATTAACTTCAGGTACAATTAATGGAATATTATGATGCATTCGAAAATGTGAGGTATTATCTATCACTAAACATCCTGCTTTAGCTGCTTTAGGAGCATATTTAGCAGAAATTTTTCCTCCAGGTGAAAACAAGCCTATATGTGCTTTTGAAAAATCAAACTCTGATAGATCTTCAACAATAATTTCTTGATCTCTAAATTCTACTTTTTTTCCTTTTGATTTTGATGATGCCAATAAAAACAACTTATCAATTGGAAAATCTCTTTGTTCTAATATTTGAACAATTTCGGTTCCTACTGCCCCTGTTGCGCCAACAACTGCTATATTATATTTTTGAGTCATTTAATTACCTGATAAAATTTTTAATTCTTCTACAACAGCATCACCCATTTCTTTAGTAGAAATAACTTTATTTGCACCATCTTTTATATCAGCAGTTCTTAATCCTTTTAATAAAACACTTTGAACAGCTCTTTCAACCAATTGACTATCTTCCTGCATATCAAAACTATATTTAAGCATCATTGCAAAACTCATAATCATCGCAAGTGGATTAGCTTTTGATTGACCGGCAATATCAGGCGCACTTCCATGAACTGGTTCATACATAGCGGCTCTTGTACCATTATCTTTAACTGGGCCAAGTGATGCGGATGGTAACATACCTAGTGATCCTGTTAACATTGCTGCAGTGTCACTAAGTAAATCTCCAAAAAGATTATCGGTAAGGATTACATCAAATTGTTTTGGATCGCGAACGAGTTGCATTGCGCAATTATCAGCTAATATATGTTCTAAATTTACCGAAGAATATTCTTTATTATGTAAATCGGTTACTATATTTCTCCAAAACAATCCCGTTTCCATGACATTTGATTTCTCAGCTGATGATACTTTATTATTTCTTAACTTAGCTAAATCAAATGCTACTCTTGAAACTCTCTCAATCTCAGAAGTGGTGTATACTTGCGTGTCAATTGCTTTACTTTCAGTCTCATTAATTTTGGAAATTCCTCTTGGATGACCAAAGTAAATACCACTGGTAAGCTCCCTAACTATTAGTATATCTAAACCTTTTACCAAATCTATCTTTAAAGATGAAGCCTCTGCTAGGGCATCAAGGACTACAGCTGGTCTTAGGTTAGCGAAAAGATCTAAATCCTTTCTAAGTCTTAATAATGCTGCTTCTGGTCTTTTTTCTCTTTCAACATTATCCCACTTAGCGCCTCCTACTGCTCCAAATAATACAGCGTCTGAGTTTAACGCAACTTGCATTGTCTCATCACTTATAGAGTCACCTTCTTTATCATATGCCGTACCTCCAACTAATCTTTCAGATATATCAAATGACATAGATTTGGTTTTTTCCATCCAATTAATAATTTTGAAAACTTCAGCCATAACCTCGTTTCCAATGCCATCACCTGGCAAAATAAGAATTTTTTTATTGCTCATAAATTTTAGACTATCCAGGGTTGGATGTTGTGAATTTTTTCTTCGTGTATATCTATTTTTTTATTTTTCTGAAGTGTAAGACCAATATCATCTAATCCTTCAATTAGACATTTTTTTCTAAATTCATCGACTTCGAATTTAATATTTTTATCATCATAACTAATAATTTGATTCTCTAAATCCACAGAAATTTCTTTTTTATCTTCAGCCTCTTTCATTAAAATATCTACATTCCGTTGATCTAATTTAATTGGTAAGATTCCATTTTTGAAACAGTTATTAAAAAATATATCTGCAAAACTAGGAGCTATAATAGACTTAAAACCAAAATCTAACAAAGACCAGGGAGCATGTTCCCGACTAGATCCACAACCAAAATTTGCACCCGCTATTAAAATTTTAGAGGTTTTATAAGGATCCCAATTTAAAACAAAGTCATTTTTGATATTGCCTTGGATATCATATCTTAATTCATGAAATAAATTTTTACCTAAGCCCGATCTTTTAATAGTTTTTAGAAACTGTTTAGGGATAATCATATCAGTATCAATATTAATCATTGGTAATGGCGCAGGAATACTCTTTATTTTTACAAAAGGATCCATTTTATAAATCCTCGACAGTAGTGAAAGAACCTTTAATAGCTGATGCTGCAGCAATTGCTGGGCTGACGAGATGTGTTCTACCTTCTCTACCTTGACGTCCTTCGAAGTTTCTATTGGATGTTGATGCGCATCGTTCTTTAGGTTTTAATTGATCAGGGTTCATTGCTAAGCACATTGAACATCCTGGCTCTCTCCAGTCAAATCCTGCATCAATGAAAATTTTATCAAGACCCTCACTTTCAGCTTGTTTCTTTACTAGACCAGAACCTGGCACTATCATAGACTCTACTGACACTTTTTTTCCCTTTACAATTTTTGCTACTTCTCTTAAATCTTCAATTCTACCATTTGTACATGAACCAATAAATACTTTATCAATTTTAATCTTCTGAATTTCCTGTTTAGGTTCCAAACCCATATATTCGAGTGATCGTTCCATAGCTTTTTTTCTATTTGGGTTGCTCTCTTCATTTGGATTTGGGACTGTGCCATCAATTGCAACTACATCTTGTGGACTTGTTCCCCACGTAATTTGAGGCGCAATATCATCAGCATCAATTATTATTTCTTTATCATATTTGGCTCCATTATCGGATGGCAATGATCTCCAAAAATTTATGGCCTTATCCCAATTATCTCCAGTTGGTGCGTATGGTCTACCTTTTATGTATTCAAAAGTAATTTCATCAGGTGCAATTAATCCGGCCCTTGCTCCAGCTTCGATGCTCATATTACAAATAGTCATTCTTCCTTCCATTGAAAGGTTTGAAATAGCTTCTCCTGCATATTCAATTACATAACCTGTTCCACCTGCCGTACCTATCTGACCAATTATATGAAGAATAATATCTTTAGCAGTTACACCAGACTTTAATTCACCATTAACTGATATAAGCATATTTTTTGCAGGTTTTTGTATTAATGTCTGAGTTGCAAGCACATGTTCAACTTCACTTGTTCCAATACCAAAGGCTAATGCACCAAACGCACCGTGTGTTGCGGTGTGACTATCACCACATACTATGGTCATTCCGGGTTGAGTTATTCCTTGCTCTGGTCCAACAATATGAACAATCCCCTGCCTACTATCTAAAAGAGGAAAAAGAGTTACATCAAAATCCTTACAATTTTTTTCAAGTGTTTCTACTTGAATTCTACTTTCATTATTTTCAATACCTTTTGTTCTGTCCGAGGTTGGAACATTATGATCAGCAACTGCAAAAGTACTTTCAGGTCTTCTTACCTTACGATTTGAATTTCTTAAACCTTCAAATGCTTGAGGACTAGTAACCTCGTGCACTAGATGTCGATCAATATAAATAAGGCAGGTCCCGTCTTCTTGTTGATCAACAAGGTGGTGTAGCCAAATCTTATCAAATAGTGTTTTAGGATTATTTTGCTTCATCCGAGTTGTCTTCGGCTTTTTGTTTATTATCAGCTTGAGACTCCTCCTTAGGTTGGGCGACTTCAGCTGTTTCTGTTCCTTCAATAGTTTTAGCACTATCAGCTGAATTTATTTCTTCAGCTTTTTCTTTTTCAGGTGGTTGGGACGCTGATTGATTATCATTAGCTAAATTTTTTTCCTCATTATGATTTTCCTCAATATATTCATATTGATCAGCTTCATCACCTCTATCACGATCTGCAATTCTTGCTTTTTTACCAGAAAGTTTTCTTAAATAATATAGCTTGGCTCTTCTTACATCACCTTTTCTTATAACCTCAATTTTTTCAACAATAGAACTAAATAAAGAAAAAACTCTTTCAACTCCCTCTCCATGTGAAATCTTCCTTACGGTAAAATTTGAATTAACTGAATTATTTTTTCTTGCTATACAAATTCCTTCAAAAGCTTGGAGTCTTGATTTACTTCCTTCAGTTATTCTAACTGTAACTTTTAATGTATCACCTGCACGAAATGCAGGAATCCTTTTTTTTGAAGTCAATCTTTCAATCTGTTGCTTTTCAAATGTATCAAGTAAGTTACTCATCGTTTAATCCTTTTTTTAAAAGATCTGGTCTTAGATTTTTAGTTTTTTCTATTGCCTTATCTTTTCTCCATCTTCCAATTTTTTCATGATGACCCGATGTTAAAACATTTGGTACCTCATGTTTATTTCCTTGAGTATCTTCCCAGTTTTTTGGCCTGGTGTAGTGAGGATATTCAAGAAGATTATTAGAAAAAGATTCCTCTAATAAACTTTGTGGATGCCCTAATACTCCAGGAATGAGACGAATACAACCTTCAACTAACACCTGAGCAGCAATCTCTCCACCAGATAGGACATAATCACCGATACTTATTTCCTGAAAACTAAGTATTTCTATAGCTCTTTGGTCAACTCCTTCAAATCTACCGCATAAAATGACCATTTCATCATATTTTGATAAATTATTAAGTTTAGTTTGTGATAGTTGTTGACCAGAAGGTGTTAAAAAAATTTTGCAAAAATTATGAGTTTTTAATATTATTGAATTTAAAGCTTTTTCTATCACATCAGGTCGGATTACCATTCCAGGACCTCCCCCAAAAGGCTCATCATCTACACTACCTCTTTTATCAATTCCAAAATTATGTAGATTGATGATCTCAAGAGAAAATTTTTTATTTTCTAATGCATTTCCAATTATAGAATGACCTAAAGAACCAGGAAACATCTCAGGATAACAGGTTAAAATTACTACTCTCATTTTAATCAAGAATACCAGATATTGGATCAGCTATAATTTCTTTTTTATTAATATTAACTGATAAGATATTTGTTTTATCAAAAGGTATAAGAATAAAATTATTATTATATTTGAGTTCTAATAAATCACCTGCACCAAAATTTTGAACACTTAAAACTTTTCCGATATTTGAATTATCTTTTAAAAAAATCGTACATTCTATTAAGTCGTTTATGTAAAATTCGTTATCTTTTGTTTTTGGAAAAAATTTCTTATTTGAGAAAATTTTTTGACCTTTTAGCTTTAAGACATCTTCTCTTAATAAGCATTCTTTAAGCTGAACAACGCACTTATTATTTTTAAATAAAATATTCGTAAAATTCCAAGAAACTGTACCATCAAAATTATAGTAGTATTTTAAATTTTTAAAAACTTCAAATGAGGTAGTCATAAGATTAACTTTTATTTCACCTTTTAAACCAACAGGAGCTCCAAACTGACCAACAGGAATAATATCTTTATTACTCAAAGCAAAAATAAATTTTATTCTTTTTTAGCTTCAGCTTCTTCTGCTTTTGGCTCTTCAGCTGGCTTAGCTTCTGCTACTGCTTCTTCTGCTTTTGGTTCTTCAGCAGGTTGTGCGTCTTCAGCTGGCTTAGCTTCTGCTACTGCTTCTTCTGCTTTTGGTTCTTCTGATGCGGCTTTAGCAGCTTCCTCTTTTTCTTTAGCAGCAGCTAAGCGTTCTTGTGCTTTTTTCTTAGGTAAATGTTTTTTTGTTTTTTCAGTAATAACTGGTTTTTGCATCACACCAAGATTGCTAAGAAAGATTGAAATTCTGTCTGAGGGTTTTGCCCCTTTTGAAATCCATTCTTTAGCTTTATCTAAATCCATTTTAACTCTATCGGCACTATCCTTTGGAAGCATTGGATTATAAGTTCCAATTTGATCGATGAATTTTCCATCTCTTGCTCTTCTAGAATCAGCCACAACTATTCTGTAAAATGGTCTTTTTTTAGCTCCACCTCTTGATAATCTTATTCTTACTGGCATTTTGTTTCCTTTCTAATTTATATTTGGGGGAAAATTTCCCTGTAATTTTTGCATTAAATCACTGGGAATTCCTCCTTTGCCCATTGATTTCATTCTCTTCATCATTTTCTGTGATTGGAGAAACTGTTTTAACAATCTGTTAACATCTTGAACTTTTGTTCCAGATCCATTTGAAATTCTTATTTTACGTGAGGCTTTTATTATATCTGGATCAGCTCTCTCTTTTTTTGTCATTGAATTAATTATTGCTATCTGTTTATCGATCATTGAATTAGAAATGTTATTTTCAGCCATTAACTTTTGTGCTTTTGAAACACCAGGCATCATTGAAAGTAAACCTGAAACCCCTCCCATTTTGCCCATTTGTTTTAACTGATTTGCAAAATCTTCAAGATCAAATTTTCCTTTGGCAATTTTTTTTGCCATATCTTGCATTTCTTCTTTATCAAGACTCTCTGCAGCCTTTTCGACAAGAGAAACGATATCTCCCATACCTAAAATTCTCTGAGCAATTCTTTCAGGATGGAAAGGTTCAAAGTCTTCTATCTTTTCACCTAAACCTATAAATTTTATAGGAGAATTTGTGATCGATTTAATTGATAGTGCTGCACCACCTCTGCTATCACCATCAATTCTTGTTAAAATTGATCCAGTAATATTTACGGCGTCAGAAAAACTTTTTGCTACGTTTGCTGCATCTTGTCCTGTTAGAGCATCTGCTACTAGCAAGGTTTCATCAGGCTTAAACTTATTTTCAATTTCTATTAATTCACTCATTAACTTTTTATCTATTACCTGTCTTCCAGCTGTATCTAAAATAAGAATATCAAATAAATTTTTTTGAGCATACACTGTGGACTCATCAATAATTTTATCAGTTGATGATAAATCATGACTAAAAAAATCTGAACCCGTTTCTTTAGCTAATACTTTTAATTGTTCTTGAGCTGCAGGTCTGTATATATCTGCTGATGCTAGTAAAATTTTTTTCTTTGAAGATTTCTTTAAAAAATGTGAAAGTTTAGCAATTGATGTTGTTTTTCCAGAACCCTGTAATCCACAAAATAATATTTTAGTTAATTGTGAAGATGATGAATTTAGAGTTTCGTTTTCTGATCCAAGAATCTTTACAAGTTCGTCTTGGACAAGCTTTATAATCATTTGATCTGGCTTAACTGATTTAAGTATTTCTTTTCCCAAAATATTTGTCTTGATAGAATTGATGAAATCTTTTACTACAACTAAAGATACATCCGCCTCTAAGAGAGCAATTCGAATTTCACGTAATGTAGCTTCTAGATCTTTTTCTGATATAACAGCCTTACCCCTTATACTTTGAACAATTTTTTCAAATTTTGTGTTCAGCGCATCAAACATAATTCTCCAATAGCATTTTAACTCCAGGGCACGAAACTCGTGGGCTAGAGCACCTATCACAATTGTAACAAGCTAAATCGTTTACAAATATAGGATTTGTTTATGACCCTGTATTAGCTGAATAATTGAAAGTCAAGTATTCTTAAATTTCCCATATTTACTGAGATTTATTGATAAATTAGGTTATAAAACAAATATGCAAAAAGTAGACTTTATAAAAATGCATGGCCTAGGCAACGATTTCGTAATTATAGATAAAAGGTCTAACAATATTGAGATAACGGAAAGTATTATTAAGAGACTTAGCGATAGGAGAACTGGAGCAGGGTGCGATCAATTAATCACTATTGATAATACAGATAATCAAAGTGCTGATGCTGAAATTGAAATTTTTAATCCGGGTGGTGATAGAGCTGAAGCTTGTGGCAATGGTACACGTTGCGTAGCAAAAATATTATTTGATGAAGATACTGATAAAAAAATTTTAAAAATACAATCTATTGCAGGAATATTAGAATCAAAAAAAATAGGTGGAAATATAAGTGTCAATATGGGTTTAATTAAAAATACTTGGGAAAAGATTCCTTTAAGAAAAGAAGTTGACACAATGAATATACCAATTTCAATTGATGGATATAGTAAGGGAGTTGCAGTAAATATTGGTAATCCGCATGTAGTTTTTTTTGGAAAATCAATTTATAAAACTGATCTTGAAAGCATAGGACCTGAAATAGAAAATCATGAGCTTTTTCCAAAAAAAACTAATGTTGAAATAGTTGAAGTTATTGATTCAAAATCAATTCAAATGAGGGTTTGGGAAAGAGGGGTTGGAATAACGTTAGCTTGCGGCAGTGGTGCCTGTGCAGCTGTATATGCAGCTTGGAAAAAAGGATTAATTGAAAATAATGCTGAAGTGAAACTTGAAAAAGGATCTCTGCATATAAATATAATTAATAATGAAGCTATTATGATTGGGCCCGCTGAAATAAGTTATCAAGGTAGTTTAGAAATATAATTAATGAAAAATAAAAACCATATAGTTAATCTAGGCTGTAGATTGAATATTTATGAAGGTGAAATTATTAAAAACCATCTTGAAGTTAATAATTTGGATAATGTAACAGTTATAAATTCTTGTGCCGTAACTCAAGAAGCTGAAAAAAAAGTATCTTATGAGATTAGAAAAGCAAAAAAAAATTTTCCTAATAATAAAATAGTAGTAACTGGATGTGCGGCTCAAATTAATCCATTGAAATATAAAAACTTAAAAGAAGTAGACTCAATTATTGGCAATACTGAAAAATTAGAAGCTTTAACATGGAAAAATATAGATCAAACCCAAAATTTTAAAGTAGGAAATATATTAGAAGAAATTAAAACAGTACCAAATTCTATTGAAAAATTTGAAGGAAAATCAAGAGCTTATATTGAGATACAACAAGGTTGTAATCATCGCTGTACTTTTTGTATAATTCCATTTGGTCGAGGAAATAATAGAAGTGTACCTGCTGGTGAAATAGTAAATAAAATAAAAAATATTGTTAGCAATGGATATAATGAAGTTGTTTTAACAGGAGTAGATATAACTGATTATGGAAAAGATCTTCCTGCAAAACCAACTTTTTCAAACTTAATCAAAAGAATTCTAAAATTAGTGCCTGAATTAAAACAACTACGTTTATCTTCAATTGACTGCGCAGAAATAGATGAAGATTTTTGGGATGTTTTAAAAGAAAAACGATTAATGCCTCATTTTCATATAAGCTTACAAGCTGGAAACAATCTAATTTTGAAAAGAATGAAAAGAAGGCATTCACGAGAAATGGCAATTAATTTTTGTAAGAAAGTTTTGTCTGTTCGCAAAGATGCTACTTTTGGTGCTGATATAATAGCTGGTTTTCCAACGGAGACAGAAGCAATGTTTCAAGATTCAATTAAACTAGTTGACGAATGTAACTTAACTCATCTTCATATTTTCCCGTATTCACCAAGAGAAAACACTCCTGCATCTAGAATGCCTCAAGTTAAAAAAAATATTATAAAAGATAGAGCAAGAAGACTTAGAGAAAAAGGTATTGAAAAATTAAGACAACATTTAAAAAAAAATATTGGAAAGAAAGAACGAATTTTAGTGGAAAGTAGAAAAGAAAATTTTTCATTAGGAAAAGATCAACATTTTTTAAAAGTAAAACTTGAGAAAGAATTTAAAGAGGGGAATATAATATCCTGTATATATACGAGTGTAGAAAATGATATGCTATTAGCAAAAAAAATATGAGTTTTTTCTCAATTTTTAAAAGTAGGTTAAGCAAGACTTCAAACGCACTTTCTTTTAATATTTTAGAAATTTTAAAAAAAAAGAAAATTGATGATGTAACTTTAGAAGAATTAGAGAGTGTTCTTATTTCGTCCGATATAAGCTTAGATGTTGTAAATAAGTTGCTAATTTCAATAAACAAATTTAGAATTTCAAATGATGATGAAATAAAAACCGTTCTAGAAGTTTTAGCTGAAAATATACAAAGCATCTTGCTACCTAGAGAACACATACTTATAGATGCAGACAGTGATGAGAAAAAAATATTAATTTTTGTTGGAGTAAATGGTAGTGGAAAGACAACAACTATTGGTAAAATTGCGAATAAAGTTTCATCAAATAAAAAAACTCTAATTGCAGCTTGTGATACTTTTAGAGCAGCTGCGGTTGAACAATTGGAAAATTGGGCAAAAAAAAACAATACTAGTTTTATTGCTGGAAAAAGTAATCAAGATCCAGCAAGTATTGCATATCAAGCAACTGAAAAATTTGAAAAAGAAGATTATGATTTTTTACTTGTTGATACTGCTGGAAGATTATCAAATAATACAAACCTTATAAATCAGTTAATTAAAATGAAAAATGTTATTTCTAAAATTGACTCCTCTATTAAAGTTGAAACTGTATTAGTTTTAGATGGAACAAATGGTTCTAATATGATTAAACAAGCGGAAATATTTGGAAATGAACTTAAGGTATCAAGTCTTATAATAACTAAATTAGATGGAACGGCTAAAGGTGGAGCATTGATTTCAATTGCAAATAAACTTGAAATCCCTATAAGTTATGTGGGTCTTGGTGAAAGTGTTGAGGATCTTGTAAATTTTGATTCTCGAAGCTTTGCTAGATCTATTTTAAATTTAGATGAACAAAAATGAAGTCAATTTATAAATTATTAATTGATATAGGACCACTAGCAGTATTCTTTATTTTCTATACTAGAAGTGGTCTACAGGATGCAATACTTCCACTAATGATAGCGACTGTAATTTCAGTAGCAATTTCTTACTTACTTGAAAAGAAAATACCAATTATGCCAACTCTTGGAGCGACTATTGTTTTAATATTTGGCGGTCTAACAATTTATTTTGATAACGAAATTTTTATCAAAATGAAACCTACTATAATAAATTTAGTCTTTGCATTAATCTTATATGGAGGAATAGTTGTAAAAAAACCTCTTTTGAGATATCTTTTGGGGGCAGCGCTAAAACTAAAAGAAGATGGTTGGAAAATATTAACTCAGAGGTGGATTGCTTTTTTTGTTGCACTTGCCGTTCTAAATGAAATTGTGTGGAGGACACAAAGTACAGACATTTGGGTAAATTTTAAAGTTTTTGGCATCTTGCCAATTACATTTATTTTCACTATGACACAGTTTCCTCTGATTAAAAAATATCAAATAGAAGATTAGATTATAATCTATTTTCTTTTAGTGCTATAAATCCTGGAGATTTATTTCCCTCAAGCCACTCTAAAAAAGCACCTCCAGCTGTAGATAAATAATTAAATGCTTCATTAGCTTGTGCTTTTTTTATTGCTGCAAGTGTATCTCCTCCTCCAGCTAAAGCATCTAATTCAGACTTACTTGAAATATCTAGTATAATATTTGCAACTGATATTGTGCTTTTGTCAAATGGATTGTACTCGAATGCACCTAGAGGCCCATTCCACAATACTGATTTAGATTTTGAAATTTCATCTGAAATTAATTTTGTACTTTTTTCACCAACATCTAGAATCATTTGATCGCTTGGAACATTGTTAATTGAGTAACTCTGAATATTTTCTTTATCTTCTAGATTTTTAGAACAAACAACATCAATTGGTAAAAATATTTTGCAGTTTTTTGATTTTGCCTTTTCTTGTATTTCTTTTGATAAATTGATAAAATCATTTTCTACTAAAGAAGATCCAACATTATAATTATTTGATAACAAGAATGTGTTAGCCATTGCACCACCAATTACTATAGAGTCAAAAATTTCGACTAAATTCTCCAAAACTTTAATTTTTGTTGAAACCTTTGAACCACCTATAATTGCCAAATTTGGTTTATTTGAATTTTCTAAAAATTTATCTAAATTTTCAATTTCTTTAGAGAAGCTTAATCCTGCATATGAAGGTAAATATTTAGTTAGACCTGTTATTGATGCGTGATTACGATGTGAAGCAGAAAAAGCATCATTAATATAAATATCAAAACAAGAAGCTAATAATTTTGAAAAATTAAGATCATTTTTTTCTTCTTCAATATTAAACCGAATATTTTCTAATAGGCAAATTTCCCCTAAGTTCATTTCAGAAATTCTAGTTTCAATTATTTTATTTTCATAGTTATCTAAAAAATGAATTGTTTTTAGATTTAACAATCTTTTTAATTCTGGACATAAAAACTTAGTAGAATATTTTTTATTAACTTCTCCATTAGGCCTACCAAAATGTGCAATTAAGAATACTTTATTTTTATTTTTAATTAGTTTTTTTAGTGTGGGGATAATTGCATGAATTCTTGAATGATCAGTTATTTTATCTTCAAAAACTGGTACGTTTAAATCGACGCGCACAATTATTCTTTTGTTTGTGCAGTCTAGATTTTTTAATTCTTTCATTTCTATTCACATCATTATAAAAAAAATGCTTGATATCATTGATTTTTTTCAAAAATTTGCAGTTTTATCTTTTTTAATACATATATTTAGTATATTAAAGCTTTTTTAAACTACTAAATGTAGTATTATAGATTAATTATGCCTTGGGATGAAAACAACGTAGCAAAACTAAGAGATTTGTGGGATCAAGGTCTACCTACAGCACAGATTGGAAAATTATTAGGTTTTACTAAAAACGCAGTTGTTGGAAAAGCTCATAGAATTGGACTTGAAAGAAGGCCATCTCCTATAAGAAGGAGTGCTGTAAAACCAGATAGAAAAAAAGCACGATCCCCAGTAATGCCAAAATTGAATTTTGAAAGTAAACAAGAAGAGATAAGGCCAGTTAATGAAACTTCTTCTTTCCAACCAGTAGTAAAAAACTTATTTAATTCTTCAGTTAAAAGAGGATGCGAGTGGCCTGTAGGACACCCTGATGAAAATGACTTTCATTTTTGTGGAAAGGATAGGTTCGAAGAAAAACCATATTGTTTAGAACACTGTGCAGTTGCATACGTTATTCCTGAAAAAGAAGAAAATGAAAGACAGGAAGTAAATTCAAAAATTTAATAGAATTTTATTTTTTTACTGATATCACCAGATTACCATGAAAGATAACGGTGGAGTAACATTATTCACTCCAGTTTTAATTGCTGGAAGCTTAATACTGTTAATTAGTTTTGCAATAAGATCAACTTTTGGTCTCTTTCAAATTCCAATTGCAGAAGAATTTTTATGGGCACGTTCAGAGTTTTCACTTGCTATAGCTATACAAAATTTAGCATGGGGTATTGGAACCCCTATTTTCAGTGCTTTTGCTGAAAAGTATGGGGATAGAAAAGCAATCACTTTAGGATTATTACTTTATGCACTAGGCATATTTGTCAGCAGTACAGCAAGTTCGCCTGAGTCACATCAACTTCTAAATATTTTAATTGGCTTTGGTATCGCAGGTAGTGGTTTTGGTCCAGTTCTAGCTGTAGTAGGGAGAGCTTCAAGTGATGAAAAGAGGTCAATAGCTTTAGGGCTAACGACAGCAGCTGGTTCAGCAGGACAGGTTATAGGACCTCCTTTCGCTGCAATACTATTATCAGTTATGCCTTGGTCTTCTATTTTTGAAATATTTGCAATTATTACTCTTTTAACGATTTTTCTGGTTCCAGTTTTAAATACAAAATCACAAAAACAAATTTTAAAAAAAAATGAAAATCTCAGCAATACTTTAAAAATAGCAATTAAAGATCCAACGTATGCGATGCTTTTTTTTGGTTTTTTTTCTTGTGGATTTCAATTAGCTTTTATAACAGCTCATTTTCCAGCATTTATCACTGAGGCTAGTAGTCCTATAATTCAAGGCAGTTTTATATCTTTGATTTGTAATTCGGTTGAAGGACTTGGGGCTTTGTCTATGGCTTTAATTGGTTTTTTTAATATTATTGGTTGCATACTTGCTGGTGCCTTAGGTAAAGGATATACAAAAAAATATCTACTATCTCTAATTTATACGGGCAGGACTGTTGCAGCAATTTTATTTATAATTTTGCCAATCACTCCATTATCTATTGCTATCTTCTCTATGGTTATGGGTTCTCTTTGGTTAGCAACTGTTCCCTTGACCTCAGGTTTGATAGGTCATATTTATGGAATAAAATTCATGGGTACGCTTTATGGGATTGTATTTCTTTCTCACCAAATAGGTTCTTTTGTTGGTGTTTGGTTGGGTGGTGTGTTCTATGATATGTATGGTAGTTACGATATTGTATGGTGGGTAGGTATAGGTGTTGGAGCCTTTTCAGCTATTATTCATCTTCCAATTAAGGAAAAACCTATAACTGATAGAGAGATTATAATTGCGTAATTGATTTTAGTTTGTAAATAATTATTATCTGAATAATATGGATGAAAAAAAAATTATTAGAAACTTAATTATTGTTATTTTCTTTTTAGTTATAATTTATTCTTTACTAAGAGTAGGGGCGGGTTTAGACTTAAGTCTTGGACCTTATCTAAAGAATTAAATCATGAAAAGAGTTGCTGTTCTAATCGCTGCAGGTACTGGAATGGGAGCTGATGCTGCTAAAGTACTAGCTAAAGATGGATTTGAAATTGCAATAATGTCATCATCAGGAAAAGGTGAAAAATTAGCAAAAAAACTAGGGGGTGTTGGTTTCACAGGTTCAAATTTAAATATAGATGATATTGAACAATTTTTTAATATTGTAATTAAGAAGTGGGGAAGAATAGATGTCTTGGTAAATAGTGCAGGACACGGCCCAAAGGGCAATATACTAAATATAACTGATCAAGAATGGATCGATTCTATGGAAATATATTTTTTAAATGTTGTTAGAGCGTCTAGATTAGTAACGCCTATTATGCAAAAACAAAAATTCGGTTCAATAATAAATATATCTACTTATGCTGTATTTGAGCCAGAAAAAAGTTTTCCTACTTCAGGTATAATGAGAGCTAGTTTGTCTTCTTTTACAAAAATTTATTCTGATGAGTATGCAAAATTTAATATTCGAATGAACAATGTACTTCCAGGCTTTATTGATAGTTTGAAACCAAAGAAAAAATTTATTGATAGGGTTCCTTTAAAACGGGCTGGAAAAGTTAAGGAAATTTCAGCTATTATTAGACTGCTAGCATCCAAAGATGGATCTTACATAACAGGACAAAATTTAAGAGTTGATGGCGGTATTACAAGATCTGTATAAATATTTTAATGTCAAAAATTAGCTATAAAAAACTATTATTGAGAAAAAAAAATAAAGAAGCCATTACTTGTCTTACTGCTTATTCTGATCCAATTGCTAAAATTTTAGATGGCAAAGTAGATTTAATTTTAATAGGTGACTCAGTTGGAACTACAATATATGGAATGTCTAACACCAGATCAGTAAATTTAGAAATCATGAAGAATCATGCAAAAGCTGTCACGAAGAGTGTTAAAAAATCAATGACAATTGTAGATATGCCTTACAAAACATATAGAAGTAAAAGGGAAGCTCTGAAAAATGCCATTGAGATTTTAAAATTTAGCAAAGCTGATTTTATAAAAATTGAAACTGATAGAAGTAATATTGAAATTGTAAAGTATTTAACTAGTAAAAAAATTAAAATCGTTTCTCACATAGGAGTTACTCCACAAAAATATTCTGACTTTAGCAAAATAAAAAGCGTAGGAAAGACAGACAAAGAAATTGAAAATCTGCTTAAACTAGCGATAGACCTACAGGAAGCAGGTTCAAAGTTTATTGTACTTGAATGCATAACTATTTTTGCTGCTAAAAAAATTACAAAAAAATTATCAATACCGACAATAGGTATTGGCTCCTCAAATTATTGTGATGGACAAGTATTAGTTATTGACGATATATTGAATTTTAGCCCAGATAAAAGAAAGCCAAAATTTATAAAAAATTATACCAATATTTCAATTAATATTTCAAAAGCTATCGAAGAGTTTGTTAAAGATGTAAAGTTAAAGAAATTTCCATCTAGTAAAAACTCTTACAGCTAATTAAAGAGCTTCAAACTTTTTGTTTATTGGATTTAAGTATTTAAGAGATCCTGAGCCAATATCATGAATCAAGCCATGCACAAATAAGTTTTCATTCTTCACTTCTTTTTTTATATTTGGATATGTAAACAAATTTTTTATAGAATTTTTTATACTTTCTTCTTCAAGTTTTCTTAATTGTGAATTCTTAGATTCGTTTTTTAAAATATTTTTTAAGGCAGGTGATATTATCTTAAGCCATTTGTATATAAATACATAATCTTTTTTTATACCAGTTTTGTGAAAATTATAACTGGTCTCTATTCCACCACAACCAGTATGACCTAATATAATAATATGTTTAATTTTAAGCTCATTTAATGCGTATTCGATAACTGCTGAGGTTCCATAATTATTTCCGTGTGGCAAAAATGGAGGTACTAAATTTGCAATATTTCTATGAATAAAAAATTCACCTTCATCAGCACTAAAAAGTGATGTGGCATGTACTCTTGAATCACAACATGAAATAATCATACAAGTTGGATTTTGACCTTGAGATGCAAGTTTACTGAACTTTTTTTGGTTTTTTAAGTATGTTGAAGATTTCCAATTTTTATATCTTGAAATTAAAAAATTAGGAAGAGGACTAAGTTTATTTATCATAAAATCCTGATAAAAATTAATTTATATTAAGTAATTATTGTAGGCAAGTAATTAGAAGTTTATTTAAGTAATATGTTTAATATTTCAGATTAAATGTACAAGAAAGATATAAATAGAAGAGTTTGTGTAGCGCCCATGATGGGATACACTACACCATACGCTAGAAAACTTTATAGAATATTATCAAAAAAATCATTTCTATTTACTGAAATGATTGCTGCAAAAACAATGATACACTCTAGAAATAAAGATCTGGTTATTGAAAATGATGGACATAATCCTGTAGCTCTTCAGGTTGGAGGTTCAAATCTAGAAGATTTAAATAAGTGTTCTAACATTGCTTATGAATATAATTATGATGAGATTAATCTGAACGTTGGGTGTCCAAGTAAATCAGTACAAAAGGGAAGTTTTGGTGCATGCTTAATGAAAGATAAGATTTTAGTAAGACAATGCTTAGAGTCAATGCAAAATAATAAAATTGAAGTTTCAATGAAATGTAGAATAGGTTTAGGTAAAGAAAAAAATTATGATTTTTTTGAGGAATTTATTGATGAAACTTTAAAAAGTGGAATAAAGATTGTGTATGTACATGCTAGAAATGCAATATTGAGTGGTATAAGTCCAAGTCAAAATCGCTCAATTCCTCCTTTAGATTATAATTTTGTTGATAGGATCAAAAACAGATATCCATCTGCTATATTTGTGCTTAATGGTGGAATAAATAGTTTAGAAAAAGCTTCAGATTTAATAAATAATTTTGATGGTGTTATGCTTGGCCGGCTAATACAAAACAATCCTTTTTTATTACGTGAAGTAGATAAGAGATTTTATAACATTAATGAAATTACAGACGTAAATGAAGAATTAATTTTTGCTTATTTTGATTATATTAAAACAAAATTAGAAATTGACTCAATATTTAGATTGTTAAGTCCGATTTTGCAGATATTTTTTGGTGTTCCAAATAGCAAAATCTTTAAGGCTAAAATAAATGATAGCATCAAAAGTGGGGATCTAAAATTGATTGAAAGCATTTTTTTAAATTTTGTAAAAAGTAAAAAGTTATTTTTGAATTATTAGTAAGGAACTTGGTAGGTTATATTAATTATTTCAGCTCCAGGATTTTTATCACCTAAATTAGCGTTTGAAATATGACCAAAAGAAAATCCAATTCTGTTTTGATTTTTTAACTCATAACTTAATTCTAAAGTTGTACGAAATTGAATTTCGTTTCCTAGATTTTTACCTGATCCGTTATTATAATAACCTACTCCAAAACTTGGTGTAAACAATAACCTATTTTTTTCACCTTTTAATAATTGTCCTAGGTTATCTTCAAGATATATTCCTGTTATAAAATATGATGCACTATCCCCTGTGTATTCAAGACCAATAAATGGTTTTAAGAAAAAAAAGTTATCTTCTTTTGGTCCGATATCAAGTAGTGTATTATCAAATCTTCTTTCATATCTTATGTCAACTGTTTCGTGCTTTGCTGAATTGTCAAATTTTACATCATATAGACCAATGCCGAATATATTGAGGTTTGATCCATATACATTAGTCGTTATTAGAAATATGAAAAAATTAATTATTAAAATCCTCATTAACTTATAATATTTGATAATGAGAAACTATCAAATAAAAAATTCTTTATCTTGTTGAGAAATTTCTAAAATTGCTTTTTTTAACTTATCCAAAGCTTTAGTTTCAATTTGTCTAACTCTTTCTTTACTAATCTTAAGCATCTGGCCAAGTTCATCTAGGGTAATGCTTTTTTCCTTAAACTTTCTAAGGTTTATAATAGTTTTTTCCCTATCATTTAAGGTATCTATGGCTGCATTAATATAGTCCTTTTTAACAGCAGCGTCTTTAAAACTTTCGTATATTTCTTCAGGATTTTCTCTTTCATCTGCCAGTAATGACATCATATCGTTTTCACTATCGTTATCAACCTTCTGATTAAGGTGTAAATCACCACCTGTTAAACGTGACTCCATATTTTGAACTTCTATTGATTTAACATTTAACATACTTGATACTTTGTCGATTTCGTTTTGTCCCATAAATTCTCTTGAAACATCATTAATTTGTTGTTTAATTTTCTTTAAATTAAAAAATAAAGCTTTTTGAGAAGCTGTTGAACCAGTTCTAACAACCGACCAATTCTTAAGTATATAGTCTTGTATTGATGCTCTTATCCACCATGATGCGTAAGTTGATAATCTAAAATCCTTTGATGTATCAAACTTATCTAAAGCATGCATAATTCCTAATACGCCCTCGTGTATAAGATCATCTAATGGAAGACCGTAGCTAGAGTATTTTCTAGCATAAGATACGGAGAGTCTAAGGTATGCATTCAAAATTTTTTGAAGAGATTTAGAATTCTTATTATCTCTCCAGTCATTTATGAGAGAGAACTCTTCTTCTTTTTCTAGAATGGCTGCTTTTTTAGAAAATTCAACTAATCCATTAGAAAAAAAGTTTTGTTTTAGTGTCATACCTTATTATACGCAGATATTTGGATTTGGATCAATTTGACTCAAATAATTCTAAAATTTCACCATTTTCCTTAAAAATCCCAGCATATATTGTATTATTAGTTAAGGGCTGTTTAAATAAAGTGCAAATTACTCTATTTTTTGCATGTTCAAGTTCATTACTATTGTTTGACTGATATCCCCTAACTATTCTAATGAATGAGTTATAAGGTTTATTTATTTTTGAGAAATTTTGATAACCCCACCAAAAACAATCATTTTGAGCAGACAAGGGCCTTGTAATATCAACACCTCTATTAACAAAAAGTATTTTTTTTGAAGACGAATAGGCTGCGTGTTTTAAATTTGTAAAATATTCTTTATGACCAGGATGTTTAAGAATGGACTTATTTAGTCTAGATGTCCACTTAGAAATTGATACTGTCCCCGAAGATGCAATATTTATAACCTCATCCTTTGAAAAACCATATGATGACAAAGTTTTGTCAACACCATGGTCAAACATCCAATTAATAATTTCTATCGGATTTGGTGCAATTTGAAGCTGAAGTAATTTACTAAACATTTCTTCTTGTGCACCTCTTAAAAAAACTATTTCAGTTGGTTTTAATTTATGCTTAGACATTAAATCGAATCTAAGATCAATAACACTTGATATGGTTTCTTTAGTTAAATCTCCTAGACCAATTAAGTTACCTAGAAAAACAAGTTTATCATTTTCTTGAAAATTTTTTATTATATAATTTCTTATTGACTCAAAAGAAATACTATTTGAATGAATTGATCCGATTGCCCATATTCTAGAAGCTTTTTTTAATTCAATAAAATTACTTGAACTATTCAATTTTCTACTTTTTACTCAAAATTAGTTCGATTTTTTCTGTGGACTGAAAATAATCAGTTTTTTCTACTGCTGCTACTTCTCTTGCCAATCTTTCAATAGCAACTTGGAACATTTGTCTTTCACTATAGGATTGTTCAGCCTGGCTATTTTTTCTAAATAAATCTCTAACAACTTCAGCAATTCTTATTGGTTCACCTGAAAAAATTTTAGTCTCGTACTCTTGGGCTCTTCTACTCCACATTATTCTTCTAATTTTTGGCTTTAGTTTCAACGTTGTAAATACCTCATCTATAATTTTCTTAGATGAAATTTTTCTTAATCCAACTTCATTTTGCTTATCTAATGGAACTCTTATAATTAATTTAGATTGTTCCATTTTAACTACATAAAACTTTGTTTTTATATCTGCAATTTCCATGTTTTCTATTTTTACAATTTCACCTACTCCATGCTTAGGATAAACTACTATCTCGCCTATTTTAAATTCACTATTTTTTTTTGTCATTTAATTTCCTGGTTTTTCACTAAAATGTTTTTCATATTTATTTTCAATCTTCTGCCACTCTTCAGCATCTTTTGGCGGTTCTTTTTTTTCATTTATATTCGGCCAAATTTCAGCATACTTTCTATTTAATTCAGCCCATTTTTCAATACCTTCTTCAGTATCAGAAAATATTGCTTCTGCAGGACACTCCGGTTCACATACGCCACAATCAATGCATTCATCTGGATGGATAACTAGCATATTTTCTCCCTCATAAAAACAATCTACAGGACAAACCTCGACGCAATCCATATGCTTGCATTTAATACATTTTTCATCAACTACGTATGTCATTTATTAGAAATATTATTTAGGGCTCTTTTTCTAGCATTTCCAGAATTGATATCAGAAATGTATAATAGTCCTGAAAGTCTTCTAATTAAACTAGATTCGTAGTCATGTATATTGCCATCTGATAATACTATTTCCCAGAGAGTTTCAATAAGCTGTATTTTTTTTTCTACTGAATAAGTTTTATTAATTTTTGACGTATAATAAAATAACGATTTTGAATTATTTTTGTTTAATATTGCTTTGTCTAATACTAACTTAACA
>CACOIH010000009.1 GCA_902627245.1 uncultured Alphaproteobacteria bacterium | reverse complement strand
AGTGTGTACATCATCTTCCTGGAGTAGGAAAAAACTTGATGGATCATCCTGAGTGTCCTCTTATAGCAAGAGCAAATGGGAAATATGGTTATTATAAACAAGGTGAGGGTTGGCGAATGATTAAAAATGGAATTGAATTTTTAATTAGAGGTACAGGACTTGTAAATTCTGTTGGAGTTGAAGCTGGAGCATTTGTTAATCCATTAAATCGAAATGACTTATCTTATATACAGGCATTTTTTGTACCAAGTATTTATATGAATGCTGATACCATTGGAGTTATCGAACCTGATTATGGAATGTCTATTACAACTGTGATGACAAAACCTAAGTCGAGAGGTTATGTAAAACTTAAATCTTCTAACTATGAAGATCCACCTGAAATAAGTCTAAATTTATTAAAGCATGAAGATGATTTAAAAATGATGGTAGCTGGTCAAAAATTTTTCATGGATTCACTTAAACAAGGCCCTTTATCAAATAAAGTAAAAGAAATAATATTACCAAATCAAAAAGATTTAGATGATAAAAAAATTGAGGAACATTGTAAAAGATTTGTGAGAACAAACTATCATCCAGCTGGAACTGCTAAAATGGGAGCTGACAATGATCAGATGGCAGTGCTTAATTCTAAATTACAAGTAAGAGGTGTAGATAATCTAAGAGTCTGTGATATGTCAGCAATGCCAATAATAAATTCTGGCAACACATCTGCACCTGCAATGATGTTAGGTCTAAGATGTGGTGATTTTTTAACTGAAAATTCTGAGACCTTAAATTAATGTATTCAAAAAAAGTCATGTTGATTACAGGTGCTACATCTGGTATTGGTAGAGCTTTAGCTGATTATTATTATAAAAAAAAATACAATCTAATATTAACTGGTAGTTCTGAAAGTAAAGTAAAAGATTTAAAAAACAGATTTAAAAAAAATTCGATAGTAATCTGTTGTGATTTAACAAGTGTTAAAGATATCAAAATGTTAATTAAAGAAAGTATTAAAAAATTTAAAAGAATTGATATTTTAGTTGCAAACGCTGGTTTATATGAACCTGATAAAGTAATAGCTGGTAATCCTGATAGATGGGATAAGGTAATAAACTTAAATGTTTCGAGTGTATTTAGGATAATAAATTTAGTTTTACCATACATGAAAAAAAATAAATTTGGTGATATAGCAATTACAAGCTCTATTTCAGGACATCAAGCGATTTACTGGGAACCAATTTATAGTGCCTCTAAACATGCAATACAATCATTTGCTCATGGATTAAGGACACAAGTTGCCAAATACAATATCAGAGTAATTAGTATTGCTCCAGGTGTAGTACTAACTGAACTGTGGGGAATTAATCCAAAAAATGATAAGAATAAAATTAAACATTTAGTAAAAAATGGAAAGGGACTAAATGTTGAAGAAGTAGTAGATTGTTTTGATTTTGCATTATCAAGAAAGAGAGGAACAACAATACGTGATCTTGTTATTTTACCAACTAATCAAGATATTTAAAAAATTATTCTTTTATTAGAAAAATATTAGAATCTACATTTATACTATCTTTTAATATCGATGTGTTCCGCCAACTACCCACACCAATATTAAAATCGGTCCTAGAAAATTTTAAATTACCTAAAATTTGAACAATGTCATTTGTTAACTTAATTATTTTAATATCAGTTTCTATAATCTTACTTACTCCTTTAATAGTAAGTTCAATGTTCAGCTTTAATTCATTTTCATTTTTGTATGAAAACTTTTTTGTATCTAATAAACCTAGTGGGAAATTAACACTATCAAAAAATAAAGGACCTAATAATAAATTTTTGTATTTATCATAATTTGTTTCAATACTTTCGATTTCTACAGATAATAATGCTTTATTATTTTCTTTATTTTCTAAATCTATTTCAATAAAACCATTTATGTTTTTAAATTCTCCCATTACATTAGTTGCAAATAAAACAGGAGCTTCAAAAGTAATCTTTGATATTTTTTTATCTATAATCCATTTCTCTTTAGCTTGAATACTTGCAGTTAAAAATATCAATAAAAATAAAATTATAAAATATAATTTAATTATTTTCCTCAATATATTTTCTAGCAAGTGAGTCTGCTTTTTCATTATGCTCATTATTTGCATGCCCTTTTACCCAGTTCCATTTTATAATGTGCTTATTTATTTCTTCATCAAGTTTTGTCCATAAATCTTTATTTTTTACTGGTTTGTTATTTGATGTCTTCCAGCCATTTTTTTTCCACTTATGGATCCAGCTCTCAATCCCATCTTTTAAATATTTGCTATCTGTAAATATTTGCAACTCTTTTTTTTCTTTGAAATATTTTATTGCATTTATAGCGGCTAATAGCTCCATTCTATTATTAGTTGTGCTATTCTCACCTCCGCTCAAAAATATTGGCTTGATATCATCACTTAGAATTACAACACCCCATCCACCAATACCAGGATTACCTGAGCACGCTCCATCTGTATATATTGATATCATTTTTCTAATAGATTATTTTTTTGATGCCATTTTAGAATGTTATAATATTGAAAAGGATCTTTTTTTATTACGATTGCATCTTTTGGATGATAAATAAAATCATGTAGTCTTGTTACCAAAATTCTTACAGCTGCTACTCTTAATAACATATTAAATGATTTTAATTCTTTGTCATTTAATTTTCTTATAGAATTATATCCACTTAATAATTCATTAAAAAAATTATTTTTAAAAACTTTACCATTATCTTCAAAACACCAGTCATTAACCGCAATACAAATATCATATAAATAGAAATGATTGCAAGAGAAGTAAAAATCAATGACACCTGTTATTTTTCCATCTTTAAAAAAAATATTATCTTTAAATAAATCAGCGTGTATTACTCCAGAAGGAAGTTTTTTTGGCCAAGAATTTTCTAAATATGTTAACTCATTTTCTAGATTTTTAATAATATCTTTAAATTTATTATCCTGTTTTTTTTCACATTTGATGACTATGTTTTTCAAATCACTTATACCAAGACTATTCTTTCTTTTCATATTAAAATTTTTCGTTAAATCATGCAAATCACCAATCATTTTTCCAACTTGATAACATTCGTTTTTATTTGCTAAATTTAATTTTTTTCCTTCGATAAAAGAAATAATAACAGCTTTTTTATCTTGAATTGAATTTATAATATTTCCTTCTTTATTTTTTATTGGAGTTGGGCATTTAAATTTATTTAGAGTTAGAAATAATTTTAGATTTATAAAAAATGGCAAATCTTCTTCTTTAACTCTTTTTTCAAAAACGGTTAATACATAAGGTTTACCATTACAGATAATTTTATAGTTTGTATTTTCGATACCATCTATAATTTCATCATGATTATCTAATTTTCCAATATTATAAAATTCTAAATATCTATTAATTTCAATCTCAGATAATTTAGTAAAAACTGCCATTATTTAATTTTTAAGCTTTTGCGGTACTTTGAAATATACTTCTTCTTTTTGATAATGAGCCTCATTAATATGAAGGTCAAAATTATTTTTAAGTTTATCTAACAATTTTTTTACTAAGATTTCAGGTGACGACGCACTTGCCGTTATTCCTATGTTCTTAATATTATCAAAAATACTTAGATTTAAAGAGTCTACGTCTTCAACAAGTATTGCTTTTTTAGAACCATAATTTTTAGCAACTTCTACTAAACGTAAGGAATTAGATGAGTTACTTGCACCGATGACAAGGAAATAATCACAATTTGCAGCAACTTTTTTTACTGCTTCTTGTCTATTAGTAGTTGCATAACAAATGTCGTTTTTTTTTGGTTCTTTAACATTTAAAAAACACTTTTTTATTTCATTTATTATATCTTTTGTATCATCGACCGATAAAGTTGTTTGTGTTACATATGCAATCTCTTTATTAAAATCCAACGGAAGATTTCTTACATCCTCAACTTTTTCAACGAGATAAACTTCACTATTAGTCTGCCCCATCGTACCTATAACCTCAGGATGATTACGATGACCAATTAGTATTACTGGTAATTTCTTTCTATCAAACTGCTCAACTTCTTTATGTATCTTACTCACCAAAGGACAGGTAGCATCAAAATAAATTAAATTTAGTTTTAGAGCTTCTTCAGGAACTGATTTAGGAACACCATGTGCTGAAAATATAACTGGCCTGCTCTTATCTTGAATTTCATCTAACTCTTCAACGAATACTGCACCTTCTGATTTAAGATTTTCAACAACATATTTGTTATGAACAATTTCATGTCTAACATACACAGGTTCGCCATATTTTTTTAATGCTTCTTTTACCATTTCAATAGCTCTATCTACTCCAGCACAAAAACCTCTTGGACCAGCTAGGTAAATATTTAATCTTTTATTCATTTGATTAACACTATTGCAAAATATGATTTATCTATAGTATTACTATAATTGTGAAAAAACTTTTAATATTTTTTTTATTAATTCATATTATTAATTGCTCATCTATCAATATCCAAAAAGAAGATGTTGCTATAATTGACTGCCCAAATGTATATTTTTCTAGTGAAAACCGTACATATGTTGACAGTAATCTAGAAAATACCGATTTAAATATGCTAAGTTATAAGGCAACTTTAAACAATTATGGATTTGTTAATGAATGTACTCTTGATGCTAAAAACAGTAATATTGATTTGGAAATATTAATAATAACCGAGCCAATTAATCCGACTGATGAAATTATAAATTTACCAATTTTTGTTTTACTTTACGACTCACAAAATAATTTAATTGGTAAACAATATTTTAGAAAAACAAGTATATTAAAATATGATAGTGAATTGTCTAATTACGTAACAACAGACGTTACTGCGGAATTAAATATTTTTTCAGAATTAGAAATCAAGATTAGTTCTATAATAATAGGTTTTGCGAAAGTTATTAATTCTAGCTAGCTTTCAACACATCGTTAAGTTCCTTAATTGAAACATTAATTAAGTCAGATTTTTTTTCAGAAGAAAGATTCTTATTTAAAATGTTAATTGTTGCTTCAATTGCAACACTTGTTATATAATTTTTAATAGAGATATTTGTATCTCTTACTAACTGTTCAATTTTATTATCAGCTAATAATTTATGTTTTTCAATTTGTTCTGACAGTTTAATAGAATATGATTTTTTTAATTCAGAAATTTTTTCTTCAGAGTCGATTCTTAATTTCTTTATTTCCAATTCAACTTCATTTTCTCTATTCTTTAAATCATTAAAAGCCTGTTCAGCTTCAATCTTTAGATTTTTTGCTTCATCAATTTTATTTTTTATATCGTTAATTTGTTGATCCAAAGACGATGTTAGTATTTTTCTAACAGGATTAAAAATAGCTAGTATGAATATCAAAAATGAAACAGCTACCCAGAATTGTGGATCAGAAAACATTAACTTGAATTTCCTTTATAAGATTTTATGGTTTCATTAATAACATTATCAGGCAATTTAAGATCAGATATTTTCTCAATTGTAGCTTTAGTAATATTTTTGATTTCATTATTTATATTTTTCATCTGATCATCTTTATTTTTTAGAATTTCTTTTTCTGATTTTAAGATTTTTGCTTCAAGATCTTTGTCTAATGTCTTTAGTTTAAACGACACTTCCTCTTGAAGTTCCAAAACAGTTTTCTTTACTTCTTGACTAGCTTCTTCTTTGGCTTTGGATAATTGAAGATTTATATTCTTTTCAATTTCTAATGCCTGTTCCTTAAGCTCTTTAGCACTGGATAAATTTTCATCTATATTTTTTTGTCTTTTTTCCAAAACTGTCGCAATTCTAGGCAAAGAAATTCTCCATAGAAATACAAGTAAAAATGAGAAAAAGACAAACAGCCAAAAGAGCTGAGAAACGAAAAACTCTGGATTAAGTTGAGGCATCAGTCTTTGAATTAATATTAACCAAATAAAATTACTAGCGCGATAACAAGTGCAAATAGTGCAATAGCTTCAACAAGTGCGAAACCTAACATTGTCATCGTAAATACCTCACTTCTTGCTGCGGGATTTCTCCCAACTGCCTGAATAAAAGATGAAAAGATATTACCTATACCAATCCCTGATCCAATTACACCGATAACGGCTAGACCCGCTCCGATAACTTTTGCTGCTTCAATTTCCATAAGTCCTCCTATTTAAATTAATGTAAATGATAAGCATCGTTAATATATAAACACGTAAGTATTGCAAACACATATGCTTGCAAAAAAGCAATTAAAATTTCTAGCCCAGTAAGCGCAACAATAAATGCCAGTGGAAAAATTCCAAAAAAGGACATTGATACAACGAATGAAGCAAAAACTTTTAGAAGGGTATGGCCGGCCAACATATTGGCAAAAAGTCTTACTGATAAGCTAATTGGTCTTGATAAATATGATATAACTTCGATTGGAATTAAAAGTGGGTGCATATAAAATGGAACACCTGGTATTATAAAAAAAGAAAAGAATTTTAATCCGTGATTCATGAAGCCTAAAATTGTTACGCCAATAAACACTATAGTTGCTAAAGCAAAAGTCACTATAATATGACTAGTAAAGGTAAATTGATAAGGTATCATTCCAACCATGTTTCCAATCAAAACAAACATGAATAATGAGAATACAAATGGAAAATATTTTTTACCATTGTCGCCAACTGTATCAGAGAGCAATTGGGCAATAAAATTATACATAAGTTCAGAAATCAACTGCATTCTAGTTGGTACAATTGATCTAGTATTCACTGTTAAAGTTAAAAAAAGTGTAATTACCAGAACTGTGATTAACATAGCAAAAGATGAGTTAGTAAAGGAGATATTATAGCCACCTAACTCTATGTTAGATATAGGATCAATCTCAAACTGCTTTAGTGGACTATCTTTTGCTGCCATATCAAATAATGAATATTTAAATTATTTTTGTTTTTCAATGCGACGCATTACACGATAAACATTTAAAAATCCAGCTAATGCGCCAAAAATGAAGAAAATAATTAACCCTATTGGTTTAGTATTAAAGTAATTATCCACAATAAGGCCTATTCCAACCCCAACCACAAGTGCTGCGATAATTTCAGTGCTAATCTTAAAACCAAAACTTGCACCACCTTCATTCTTTACATTTTTGATAGTACTCTTTTTATTATCAACATCATCAATTTTTTTACTCAATTCATCTAAATTTTTATTTTTATAATTCATTACTTTAATTTTCCTCTTTAATCTCAATTGCTTTCTCTAGATCGACAGATACTAACTGAGATACACCTTTTTCAGGCATTGTAACACCAAATAGTCTATTGACTCTTGCCATTGTCATTCTGTGATGAGTAATCACTAAGAATTTTGTTTTGGATGTTTTAGCGATTTCTTCCACTAATGAACAAAATCTATCAACATTAGTGTCATCTAAAGGTGCATCTACTTCATCAAGAACACAAATTGGTGCAGGATTTGATAAGAATACAGCAAATAAAAGAGAAAGTGCGGTCAAAGCTTGTTCTCCCCCAGATAGTAAGTTTAAATTCTGAAGTTTCTTTCCAGGTGGACTCGCATATATTTCCAAACCAGCTTGCAGTGGATCACTTTCATCAGTGAATTTTAAATACGCTTTTCCTCCACCAAATAATCTTACGAATAATTTTTGAAAGTTTTCATTTACTATTCCATATGCTGCAAGCAATCTCTGTCTACCTTCTGTATTCAATGAATCTATAGCTTCTCTCAGTTTTGAAATTGCATTTAGCAAATCACTTTGATCTTTCTTAATTGTACTAACTTTATCTTCTAGGTCTTTAGATTCTTGCTCTGCTAATAAGTTTACTCCACCTAAACGTTCTTGTTCACCAATAAGTCTCTCAAGTTTATTTTCTAAATAATTAATATCACCTAATGTTTTGTTTGGATCAATTTCACCAAGATTATATAGATCTTCTAAGGGCACATTTAATCTTTCTTTTACTTGTGTAGTAAGTAATTTAATAGCTTCATTAATTGTATTTATTATACCTTCAGTTCTAATTCTTTCCTCTCTTAATTCATTTAATTTAATTTCTTCTAATTTTAATTTTTTATTTATATCATTAGATTCTTTTTCAGTTTCTCGAAGCTGATCTGCTATTTTCTCATATACATTTTTATTATCATTGATCATTTTCTGAATTTTTAATTTTTCACTTGATACATTTTCAGGAACTGAGTTGAGATTAGTAAGTTCTTCTAATAGAATTTTTTCTCTTGAATGTAATTCTTCAATTCTTTGTCTAGCTTTATTTGATATATCATTCCATTGTTTTTCTTCGATACTTAATTGTTTTATGCGTCTGTTCTTTAATTGATCTAAAATTGCTTTTGTAGAATTATTTTGTTTACCTTTAGATACATAGCCATCCCATCTCCAAACCTCACCCAGCTTACTTACAATTATTTGCCCTGGTTTAAGTTTTTTTTGTAATTCTAAAACGTTTTCTTTGTTATTAATTAACCCAATAAAATCTAACTTTTTTATTAAGTTTTCAGGAGCTTTGATTAAGCTTGAAAATTTTGTGATTTCTTCACTAAAATTTGATTCTTCTAATTCTAATTTTCTCCAAAAGCTAGTTTGAGTCTCATCGATTGATGCAATTAATTCATCAGAAAAAACTGCAGCAACTGCTTGTTCCAGACCGTCTTCAAAATCGATATAGTCAATAATAGGATTGTTATTTTTTTTACTTGAAGAGATACTATCAGTATAACTCTCTTCAGGTTGAATAAACAAATCTCCTTGTTGTTTTACAAGTGCAGATTTTTCTTCCTTTACTCTTTCTAAATTTTGTTTTGCATCGTCAAATAAAAATTTTTCTCTATTAATATCATCTTTAATTTGTTCTATTCTAACTTTAATTTCATCAACTGCAATATTTGCTCTTTCAATTTCCTTTTCTTGGTTTTCCAAATTCATTGTATTTTTTTGAAGTTCAGTAGAAATTTTATTTTCATCTAGTCTTAAATTTGGTAATCTTTCTTGGATTTTTTCATATTCAATATTTATTTTTGCAACAACCTGAGTTTGGTCGTTAACTGAATTAGTTTCAACTGTAATTTTGTTGTTTGCCTCTTCTAATTTTTCTTTTTCATTAATCCATTTTTTATAGAACAATTTTGCTCTAGCTTTAGTAATATCTTTTTGAATATGTTTATATCTCTCAGCTTGCTTTGATTGTTTCTTCAAAATTAATAGCTGATCTTCTTGTGTTTTTAATACATCTTTCACACGTTCTAAATTATTTTCTGTAGCATTAAGTCTTAATTCAGCTTCGTGTCTTCTGGAATGTAATCCTGTAATGCCAGCAGCTTCTTCAAGTAGTGTACGTCTTTGTTCAGGCTTTGCAGAAATAATTGCACCAACTCTACCTTGACTAACCATTGATGTTGAACGTGCGCCTGTAGCTGCGTCAGCGAACAAAAGCTGTACATCTTTTAATCTTACTTCTTTCCCATTGACTCTATATTCAGATCCTTCCCCACGCCAAATCCTTCGAGTTACTTCAATTGCATCACTCTCATTGAATATACTTGGGGCTCTTCTTTCTTTATTATCAAGATCTATTGTAACTTCAGCAATATCCCAGGCCGGTCTATCAGTTGTTCCATTAAAAATAACGTCATCAAGCTCACTACCTCTCATTTGTTTAGGCGATAATTCTCCCATTACAAATCTAAAAGCCTCAACTAGATTAGATTTACCACAACCATTTGGCCCTACAATACCTGTTAGACCATTTTCTATTTGAATTTCAGTAGGTTCTACAAAAGATTTAAATCCCTTAACCTTTAGGGTATTAAATTTTATCATCAACTATTGTGATAATATTTTATCAATGATTTGTCTAAACTCTTTTATATTTTTGTTTCCAGAATAGAGAACACCATTAACAATAAAAGATGGTGTTGATCTTATATTATACTCCCTCTGAGCCTTCATTACACCTTCTAAAAGATCATTTTCTAAATTTACATCTCCTAGACACTTGTCAAATTCATCTTGCTTCATGCCCCCGCTTTGCATAATTTTGTAAAGTTCCTCTCTAGTTTTAGCATGATCTCTGATGACCCAATTGTTTTGCAATTTATATAACGCATTCATGTAGTCATATCTTACGTCATCTGGCACACATCTCATCATCATACTTCCAGCTAGAGCAGGGTAATTGAATGGAAAATCTCTAAAAACGAATCTTACTTTTCCGGTATCGATAAACTCAGATTTTAAATCATCAAGGGTATTATTGTGAAAATCAGCACAATGGCTACAAGACATTGAAGCATACTCAATAATTGTAATAGGAGCGTCAGGACTTCCAATTACAAAGTCTTCATCTTGTATATTTAATATAGAATTTTCAGTAGCTTTTAAATTTATGCAAAATGTTAGACTAAACACAAATGTGATAATCAAATACCTCTTCATCATTTTTTTTCCTCTTTAGTAATATTTATACCCAAATTAATTAAGGCATTTTGAAGATCTTTATCTCTTAATTTGTTAACTTTGCTGACGATTAATTCGTTTTCAATTTGAGTCAAATTTGAATTGTTCATATTTAATCTAATTTCTTTATTTCTAGGTATGTAATTTTGTTGAATTCTCAAGTCTAATATAGCCTTATATCCAAAATAACTATTAATTTTCTCAAGTATTTTATCTTTAAAATGCTGAAATTCTAAAGCAGCGGCAGGAGCAACACTAACATTTAGATGATTTTTGTATATCGTTTCACCATATTCATTCTCACAATCAGGCAGTCTTGAAATATTTCTAGGTTCTGAATATTCTGAAAAATATGAGCCTGCAATATTTGACCATTTTGAATGAATAATAAATTCAATTTTACCAAATTTCGATGAAAATTTCCTATTTATGTTCTTTAAGGTATCCCCAATTGATTGGGGTCTAAAGTTTCTTTTAGACATTTTATTGCTATACTTCATATTTATAAATAATTTATAGTACCTAATTATGAAAGCAATATGTTAAACCAAGAAAGGCAAATTAATTCCTATCTTCTTAAATGGTATACGCAAAACAAGAGGGATCTGCCTTGGAGAAAATTATACCAAAATAATCTACCAAATCCGTATTATGTTTTTGTCAGTGAATATATGCTTCAACAAACTACAGTAAATACAGTTATTAATCGTTTTAATGAATTTATGATTAAATGGCCAAGTTTGGATAAGTTAGCAAATGCTACTGAATCACAAATTTTAAAATTTTGGTCTGGATTAGGTTATTATTCTAGAGCAAGAAATTTATTAAAAGCAGCAAAATTAATAAAACAAAATTTTAATTCTGAAATTCCAAATAACTATAATGATTTAATAAAATTGCCCGGCATAGGTGACTATACTGCAAAAGCGATCCTTGGTATTGCATATAATACGCCTGTAATGCCAACAGATGCAAATATCGAAAGAATATTAGTCAGATTATTTGCAATAGAAAAACCAATAATTAAAATAAAAGATAAATTAAAAGATATAGCTAATGCGTTTATATCAAAAAAATCTTCTTCTAACCTAATTCAGTCATTTATGGATTATGGCTCTTCAGTGTGTGTTCCTAGAAATCCTAAATGTGATATTTGTAAAATAAACAGACTATGTGAGTCACACAAAAAAAATTTACAATCACTTTTGCCATTAAAAATAAAAAAAATAGGCAAAAAAAATATCAAATATACAAGAGCCTACGTATTAATTAATGAACAAGATGAAATATTAGTTAGAAATCGACCTTCAAAAGGAATGCTAGCTTCAATGCTTGAAGTACCAAATGATAATTGGGTGGAAAATAAAAAATTGTTATCTCATGATGAATTGATAAGTAAGATTAAAACTAAACTTAAGCATAAAGGATCAATCGAATATTCATTTAGTCATTTTGATTTGGAAACGGAAATTTATTTTGGAAATATTAAGAAAAATAAGCTTTCTCAAGCTAATTGGATAAAAAAAACACATTACTCTAAATCAGGATTACCAACTGTAATGAAAAAAATAGTGGAAGTCGCAATCTAAAACACATATAAATCAACTATGTCTTATTTAAGATATCTGTTAATTTTTTTTATTTCATTTAATGTTTATGCTGGTGATGAACAAAAAGTTAAACAAGGACTAATTAATCAGTTTACGACAGGACTGTCTGAAGCCGTAGAAAATATATTAGATGGTGAGGGAGATACCCAAGTCCGAATTGATATGGGTGAAGATTATAAGCCTGAATTTTCTATAGTTACAGTAAGACCGATAGCAATACACCATAGTGTTGATGCAACCTTTATCCAATTACAATTAAGTGATCACAAAATTAGAGGTGATAGTAGATTAGCTGGAAATATTGGAGTTGGTTACAGAAAATTATCAGATAATAAAAATTCTATGACAGGTGCAAATTTTTTCTTTGATTATGATGAAAAAGGAAATGCAAGAGCTAGTGTTGGATTAGAACTAAGATCATCTGCCTTTGATGCTCTAGCTAATTATTATTCTGCAATAAGTGGAGGTAAAACTGTTGGAGACTTTACTGAAAGAACACTTGATGGGTATGATATTAGTGTTGTTGGCCAAGTTCCATATATTCCATGGGTAAATGTTATTGGTAAATCATACAGATGGGAAGCTAATAAAAATTCAAAAGATTCTACTGGTGAGAAACTAAGCTTAGAAATGGCATTAACACCAAATTTAATAGCAGAAGTAGGTTTTGATGATAATAATATTAATGGAACAGATAACTTTGCAAAAATAACATTTATTTATCCACCTAGAGAAACACCAACAGCATCAACAGATTTTGTTAGTGAAAAAGCATTTGTCCAATTTGATATGAGTACAGAATTACTTAGTATAGTTAGAAGGGCAAACAAACAAACCATTGAATCTGAAGGCACTGGTGTAGTAATAACGAGGTTAGTTGAATGAAAAGTATAATATCAATTATGTTACTATTATTTTGTTTTAATTTTTCTTTTCAAGCTCTTGCAGAACTTGGCGAAGCAACAGTTTATAAAGTTACATTAACGAAAATAGAATTATGTACCGCAGCCCCACTTTCTAGTAAAACCGATACAACTTGTACAGGCGCTACAACAGTTGGAACTGGAAATAAAACTTTTGATGTTGCTTCTGTAACAGCTGGATCACAGGTCGGATCATTTGTATCAACCTCTGGACTTCCAATTGGCACTACTTTTACCCATGTTAAACCAACTCTAACTAGAGAATTTACAATGAAAGGCTATGTGGAAATAGACAGTAATTGTTGGTGTAGAACGGAGTCTGATTCTACTTATAATTCTACGACTGGTAAATATAAATCTTTGCAGTATGGAGTATGTGAGTCTAGTGAAGCTGATGCTGCAGCTAATGCAGAAGAAAATGTATTTTATTTACAGACAGATACTACAGGAGGTGGAACAACAATTTGTGCGAATGCAGCATGTGATAGTGGATCGAATCAAACCACAAATTATTCAAAAGATATATCAAGTTTAACTGGTAAATATGGACTGGCTATGGACGATCCTGATGTAAATACTGATACTTTTACCCAAATTTATAGTTTAGAATCTAATTACACTGTTGGATTAATAGCTCCTAAAATTGATATAGCATTTGGAACATCCACAAGTCTTTATGCTGATGAGTGGACAGATGGATCATGTTATCTTGATGCGTATTATGTAAAATCAACTACGACTATTTCTGAATAAATTTCTTTAAATTTTATATTCAAAATTTTGAGTTGTAGGATTAATCTTTATCAATCTTGCCCCATTTCTAATATGATAATGAGTTGCAACTGGTGTAAGTGGTGAGATTGTAATTATACTTTCAAATTGTTTTTTTGATTTAATATATTTTTGTAATTCTTTCATAATTTTTTTTCCAGCACCTTTTTTAAAAGACCATAATGTGTAAGCAATAGGAATTGATGCCTCATCCTCTTCTACACTCATAAGATCCATTTCTTTTATGGTTGCTGGAATTTCTTTTGTAAAAGCAAAGCAAGCTACACCTTCAATATCATCTTTATATTTGAGACCAAAAATTTTTCTTCCTTTAGTTGTTCTAAATTCATTATTTAGCTCAGGACGTACAGGATCATCTTCAGGATTAACTCTGTCTAGTTCAACTAGCTCAGTTTTTTTAATCCAGCTAAAAAAATTAAATTCGTATTTATATTTACCAATTTGCATCTTAAATTATTTCTAGCTTTATAAGATTTCAAAAATAAAGAAAGCGAATAATTTTATATGAAAGTTATTTTCTAAAAAATCTATTATCAAAATCTAAAAATTTTAGTCTACTAATTTTAAATTTTTAATTTGAGAATAAATATCTCCATCGTTTACAAATTCACATAATCCCTTTGGAAACATTTCTCTTGTAGTAAAACCACCTCCTGTCATTGTCCAAACATCAATTCTCAATGTATTCAGTTCAATAGAGTATACTCTATCTCTAATATTATTTTCATCTTGGAATATATTAATAAATGATAGTTCTAAATCAGTAACATAGAAATATTCATTGATTGATGTTTTCCTATTTAAATCTGTTTCAATCACTTTGACTCTATTTGAGGAAATAAATTCAACTCCCCATAATAGCTTAGGACATAGTAATTGTTTGTTTGTTAAATCTTTATTTGTTAAAGTTAAAGCTGGTAATGAACAAAAATATAAAAATATAAAAATAATTAATATTTTTTTCATATTGCTTATAATTAATTATTTTTTAATTTTTTCCCATTCTGCCATACCACCAGTAATATTTTTAACGTTTTTAACACCCATGTCTTGCATTGTTTTAGTTGCTAAAGTTCCTTGTCCACCCACTCCACAAAATACAATATACTCTTTGTCTGGATTATTTTTAAAAAAATCATTTTCTAAAGGACTACCTTCGGCTAAATAAAATTCAAGAAATGCTTTATCCAAATGCATTGCATTCCCAATAGTTTCTTTCTCAAAACTCTCTTTATCTCTAACATCTATGAATTGAACATTTGGATCACTTATCTTTTCTTTTGCTTCTTCAGCAGTAATGTTTTCAATCTCATTTTTAACACTCATTAAGTCTTCAAATTTTTTCATAATTATCCCTTTTTATAAGATTTTTTATTTCTTGTGATTTAGTAAAATTAACAGAAAAATACATATTTTAATATTAAAAATTCAATATTTTTTTGAGGTAATTACTAAAGATGCATTTAAAGATCTGAGAATAAAGATAAAAAATTTTACTTTTTTTAAGTGATTTGACAATAACTTTAGTAGCAGATTTTACTAATATTGTGTTTGATTCAAATCAAGGAATCTCATAGTTTAATGTTGTTATCGTGCTCTTTAACAAAAGGAGTTACAAAAATGAATCCGCCAACATTTTAAGGGTGGTGTCCACAACCAAAGCCAACTTTGCATATTAAGCAGACCTTTTTTTAAAAGGCCTCGCATTAGGTGATGAGCCGAATTTATAAAACCCCCAAACTAAGGGGGTTTTTTTATTCTGATTTGTTGAAATCTTTATTTTGCTCGGTATAGTCACTAAATTTTTAAATTTAAAATCAGATACTAAAATCATGAAAAATACTATTAGTTTTCTTGTTTCATTTCTTTTTTTAGAATCTCAATTTTTATATGCAGCGGATCTTCCAAGTGGAGAAAATGTAGTTGCAGGTAATATTTCTATTAGTTCATCTGATAATTCTATGACCATTACTCAGTCGTCCCAACAATCTATAATTGAATGGAATAGTTTTGATATTGGTGCTGAAAATAGTGTAACTTTTAATCAACCTTCTATTAATGCCAGTGCATTAAACCGTGTTATCTCAGGTAATCCAACCACACTTGCCGGTTCATTAAATGCAAATGGTAAAGTTTTTGTCGTTAATGAAAATGGTGTTTATTTTACACCAACCTCTACTATTTCTGCTCATTCCTTTGGTGCATCAACCCTTGCTTTATCTAATGATGATTTTCTTAATAATAAATTTTTATTTAAAGCAGATGATAAAGATAATATTTTTTCTTCTATTATTCATAAAGGTTCTATTACAACACTAGATGGTGGTTTTACGGCATTACTTGGTGGTGCTATAAATAATGAAGGTACGATAAATGCTAATCTTGGTAAAATAGGAATAGGTTCGGGAAAAGAAATTACATTAGACTTGAGCGGTGATAAATTTTTACAAGTGAGTGTTCCTTTTAATGAAGCTATCACTCTACTTGATCAAAATGCAGAAGAATTAAATACAATTATTAATCATGAAGGAACATCAACGGCAAACAGAATAGATATTGATGTTGGTGCTGCTAAAAATGTTATTCAACGAGCCGTCAATATCCCAGGCAATCTTGTTGCAACAACTGCTTCACAAAAAGATGGTGTCATTACTCTTGGAAGTGGAAGTGACATTGTTGTGGCAGGAAACTTAACAGCGAAAGAGGGTGGTAATATAAAAGTAACAGGAGGTTTTTTATCTTTTGGTGGAGATGTTGATGTATCAGGAACAGTAGCGGGAAAAATAGATTTTGATGGTACTGGTGAAATATCTTTAGGTGGAAATCTTAATGCTTCTTCTGGAGTTAATACTGGCGGCAATATTAACGTACAATCTGATTATAAAATTGTTCAAACTTATGGCAGTACAATTAATACTTCAGGACATACAAGTGGAGGTGATGTTTTTTTATCAGCTCCTAATATTATGTCCTCAGGAACCATTTCCTCAAAAGGAAATCAACAAGGTGGGTATATTGATATAGAGTCAGAAGGTTACATACGTTTACTATCCTCAAACATAAACGTAGCAGGTAATACCCAAGGTGGTTTAGTTCGTATTGGGGGAGAATTTCAGGGGAAAAATAATTTAACAAGAACTCCAGAGCAGCAAGAGGTTTTTGTTGATAGATGGGATGCAAGACCAAGTCTTAAAAATGCAAAAACAGTTTTAGTCTCTGATGGGTCAAGTATTGATATTTCTTCTTCCAATGGAAAAGCAGGAACTGCAATTATTTGGAGTGATCATGAAACTACAATGATTGGTAATATTAATGCAAGAGGAACAATAGGTGGTGCAGTAGAGATTTCTTCTAAAGATACCTTACGTCATGTGGGATTATCAAATGTTAATATATCAGAAGGTGGCCATTTATTACTTGATCCAAAAAATATTACTGTTGGAACAGGTGTTTCTTCTCAAAATTGGGTATACCGAGGAATAATTGGTGAAGATTATGATCCATCTTCAACAAACAATTATGATGAAACAAATGCTAGCAACACTAATCATTATTATGGCTCAAGTGTTACTTTAAGTGATGATGCAACATTACTGGCTGTAGGTGCAACCGGAGATAAAGGTAGTGCAGGTAATAAATCAAATGCTGGAGTTGTCTATTTATATCAATTTACTGATGGTGATTTCTCAAATGCACAGCTTAAAGGTCGAATAGGAAAGGGCTATTCCGGAACTGGTTCTATTGATGTTGGCAGTTATGTTAATAAAAGTGATAAATTTGGACGCTCCGTCTCTTTTAATAGTGATGGCACAAGGTTAGTTGTTGGTGCAACAGGTGATGGAGGAAATCCAAACACATTGAAAGATATAGACGGCAATAAGAATACAGGTGCAGTTTACCTTTTCGAATTTTCTGACACTTCATATGCAGGTGGGGAACTTGTAGGAAGAATTGGAAATGGTTACACTGTTGGTGCTGCTGGTTCTATTGATGAAAAAAGCATAGACTTACGAACGCAAGGACAGGGAAATAAAAAAGGTGTGCTCTTTCGATCTGATCTTTTTGGATCAAGTGTTTCACTGAGTGGTGATGGTAAAGTTTTAGCCGTCGGTGTTAAAGGTGATGATGGTTGGAATGAAGAAACCAAAAATGGGAGAGGCTCAGCTTATGAGAAAACAAACTCTGGATCTGTTTTTATAATTGGATTTGATGATGGGAATTTTTCAAATGGTGAAGTTAAAGCACGAATTGGACATGGTTATGATAATAATACATCAAGTAGAGGTTGTTACCATAAAGGTAAATGTGCAACATTTACAAATGATGTTTCAACAAAAGACATAGCAGATATAGTAGCTGATGGAAATAATGATTTTTTTGGTACTGCAGTTGCATTAAATCATGAAGGTTCTTTATTAGCGGTTGGTAATTCTCAGGATGATGGATTAAATGCAAACGGACAAACTAAAAAGAATCATTCTGGATCTGTTCGTCTTTTTAAATTTATGAATGCAAGTTCAACGGATCCCGTTCCCGCTACATCTGGAAAAGCAACTTATGTTGGCTCTATAGGAATTGGTTATGACTATTTAGATACTAATGGGAGCAGTCATGATGTATCACTTACAAAAAAAGACTATTTTGGAACTTCAGTTGCTTTTGATAAGGATGCAAATCGGTTAGCAGTTGGTTATTGGGATAATTTAAATCCTGGGTCAGAAAAACTTGCAGGTGCTGTTAATTTGTATAAATTTTCGGATAACTTAACTTCTCCAGAATACGTTAGTACAATTGGGAATGGGCATACTGGAGGTGAAAATCTTAGCATTAATTCTTCCCTAGAAATAAATGATAAATTTGGTGAAGGAGTAGCTTTTAACGAAACAGGTACTCGTCTTGTAGCTTCAGCAATGCATGATGATGGAAACAACAATGTTACAAGTAATGTTGGAGCAGTTCATTTGTTTAAATTTGATAATGCAGATTTTGAAAATCCGGAGCTTTATTCAACCATGGGTAAAGACTATGCATCAGGATCAGGTATTCTTTATGATTTAGCAGATCAATTGGACAATGATGATGAATTTGGTCGAAGTGTATCACTGGATAGTGATGGCAATAGAATGGCTGTATCTGCAAGTAATGATCAAGGGACTGATGATGACGATGGGACTACTGGAGCTGTTTATTTGTTCACTTTTGATAATACAAACTTCTCTAATCCAACGTTAAAAGGAAGAATTGGAACAGGTTATACTGGAGACTATAGTTTAGATTTAACTCAATTAGAAGCAGGTAAAAAAGTGTGGAGAGTAGCTTTAGATGGAGATGGTGATAGATTAGTGTTATCTCAACGAAATGCAAATAGGCATGGACAAGTTTATACAGTTAAGTTTGCTAATACAGATTTTGAAACTCCTGAGTATGTCGGTACAATTGGAATGGATGTTAGTTCATCTAGTGGTAATTTAGATATCGCTAATTTAGGTCCTAGTGGGGATGACGAGTTTACAGCTGTAGACTTGACTGATGATGGCTCACGTCTTGTAATAGGTTCATTCAAAAATGGAGGGAAAGCTGGCGATCAGGCACAATCAGGCGCAGTGTATTTAATAAAATTTGATAAAACTTTAAATAATACCTCAACTGATTTTCTTAACCCACAACTTGTTGGAACTATGGGCATAGGTTATGATGCTAATAACGAAGATGGGGCTAATTCATTTAATATGTCCGAATTACTTGATCCAAGTGATAGATTTGGCAATGCAGTAAAATTAACAAAAGATGGAAAGATTTTAGCTGTTTCAGCACAACAAGATGATGGTAGCGGAGTTGATGATGGCACAAATGCTGGAGCAGTTTATTTGTTTGAATTCACTAACTCAGATTTTGAAGGTATATCGCATGCAGGAACAATAGGAATAGGTTATTCTGATCCTGATAAAAAAGCTGATTATGACACAACTAGTATTTCTGACTGGGGAACAGGTCAATTAGCTATTGATGGCGATGGAAATAGATTGGCAATAGGTGATTTTGCTCAAGATGATATTCGTATATTTGGTTTTCAAGATACTGAACTAAATGGACCAAGTTTACAATTTACCTTAGGACTTGGCCAAACAGGGGCTAATTCAGTTGATACATCTAATCATGGTGTCGTAGATGCAGATACTTTCCCAAACAGTATCGCACTCGATGACACAGGTACATTGATGGCTGTTGGTGTTACTGGTGATGACGGACTCAATAATGATGCAACAGATGCAGGTGCAGTATACTTATGGTCAGATTCCATAATGAGAGGAGCAACATCTTATACAAATTTTAAGAGTAGCGATGTCGTTATTAATAAAACTGAATTAGAGGAATTTTTAAATAACGGTGTCGATGTAACCCTTCAAGCTAATTCAGATATTACCATTGACTCTGCTATTACTGTTACTGGAGCAGGAAGTTTGAATCTTCATGCAGGAAGAGATGTAAATATTAATAGTGATATCAACCTTGCTGCAAATTTAGAAATTATTGCAAGTGATACTGAAGTAAATGGTGTTGATGACAGTAACAGAATTGACGGTATAGCAGACATTGTTGCAAGTTCTGCAAGTTTGACAGCTGAAAATTTAAATATTCAACTTTTAGATGGTGAAGGCATAACAGAAAAAGAAATGGGTGATATAAATCTTTCTACCGTAACAGCTACTACAGGTTCTTTAATGTCTGCAAATTTTTCTGTTACAGGAGCTAGTGCAGAAGATAAAACATATGATGGTACAACAACAGCAACTATTAATAGTGGAAGTATAACAGGTTTGAATCTAACAGGAGCAGATCTAACTATTAGTGCTTCTGGTAGTTTTAATAACCCTGATATTGGTTCTGCAAAAGATGTTCCAATATCATATGAAATTTCGGGTTTTGCTTCAGATGCAATATCTGTTGAGGATAGTGCAGGTGCTTTAGTAGCAACTCCGGTTGCAAATATAAACGCTGGTAACAAATTTGATCCTCCTGGGGTACCACCAGATGAAGAAAAAGAGAAAATAGCCGTTCAAGAAAAAATTAATAAAGATGTCTTTGATGATGTTTCACGAATAGTGTCTTTTATTTCTGTAGATGGTGCATCCAATGCAGCTTTAATTGAAAAAGAATTTATTACCTCTTTTCCTCAGGTAGACGCACTTAGTATCCAAAGATTATAATATGAGATTACTTTCATTTTTTATCTTTTTTATTTCTACTTCATTTGCGACATATCCTGTTTTTGGAAATACTGGTAATTATATTGTTTATGAAACAGGTTTAGTGGTACCACCTGGTGCAGAAAATATTTCATTTAATTTTGTTGGTATTGAAATTGAAAATGAAATCGACGAAATGATTGAGCTGCGCAAAAATTTATTTAAATCAAAAAAATTTCAAATAATAACTCTAAAAGATTTTTATAATTTACTTATAGCTTTAGAGCAATTGTATGTTTTGAATGGATACTTTTTAACTCGGTTCATTGTTCCACCTCAATCAATTGAACAAAATAGCAAGATTAAAGCTATTGTTTTTCCTGGAAAAATAGAGTCTATTGATTATTCTCAATTAGATGACCGTATTTCTAAACCGATAAAAAATTATTTTCAAAAATTAGTTGGTATAAAGGGATTAGAATATCCTATAATTGAAAAATCAATTATTAAATCAAGAGAATTGCCAGGTGTAGAATTAGAGACAACCATAAAAGCTGGCGAGGAACCTGGCACATCGTCTCTTCAATTAAATGCCGAACATGAATTAGTGAGTGGATACTTAACTTATGCAAATGGATTGTCAGAATCTGCAGGTAAAGATCAATTCACTTCATATATTAGTTTTAATAGCCCATTTGGTTATGGTGAAAATTTCTACGCAGCATATGTATTAGATCCTAAAAATACTACAAAAATTCCAATTGATAATACTGAAATAATTAAACGTACAGATTTTCGTGAAGCATATCTTGTTGGAGGAAAAGTACCAATTCTTGCCTCAGACTTTTCTGTTTTTGGTGCTGTTAATGAATCTTATTCAGAACCTAACGGATTAAATAAAAAAGGAGAATTTAAACAAATTAACTTTGGTCTTGAATATCAGCTAAAAAATACACGTCTTGTAAAAAATAATATTTTGCTTGATTGGAAGTGGACTAAGGAAAGAGAGTATCCAACAATAATTGGTATTGATACTGATACATTTTATGATGAATATAATGCATTAGAGTTAAAATATACTTCTACAAATCTATCTTTTTTAGATTCATTTTCTCTCAAGGGTAGCTCTGCTTTAAAGGCAGGTACACCACATTATGTCACTAAAATATCAGATAGAGACACACTATCTCGTGTTGGTCCAAAGTTAAATTTTATAAAATGGAATGGTGATATAAATTTGAAAAGACAAATTTTAAGAGACTATTCTTTGAATACAAGATTTGTTTTTCAGAAACTTGTTAGTGATAGAGGATTGATTAATTCTGAACAAATAAATATTACAGGACCAGGTCAAATGTCTGGTTATACATCAGGTAATATGTCAGGTGATCAAGGCTTTTTTTTTAGAACTGATATAGGAAAAGCTTTTTACCCGTTTATTGAAAATCAAGATAATAAAAAGGATCAATCTATTCAAATAGAGCCATATATTCATTTGGGTGTTGGTGCTACCTACTATAAAAGACCAGCCTCTGGTGAATTTAGTAGAACAGAAGTTGCTAGTGGAGGGTACGGAATTAAAATTAAAATTCCTCTAAATTCGAATAGTCTTGATATAAGTTTTGAAGCTGCTGAGGCAGATAAAAGTGTTGAAGGAACTACTTCTAGACCAATTTATTTACTCAATACAACATTTTCATTCTAACAATTTATGATAAAAACATACTCAATAATGAAAATTTTTATTTTAATTACCTTTAAGATCATATTTTTTTATACAAACATTTTAAGTGCTGAAGTAAAGGTAGCAGGACTTTATGCTGAAAGTGGACCAGTTAGTGAAATTGCAGAAGCAATTGCAGAAGCAAAAAGAGTAGCTATAAAAACAATCAATGCTGATGGAATAGGAATTGTAGGAAGAGGATTAATATCAATAGATAGTGTTGATACAGCTTGTGACCCAGCAAAAGCTGAAAAAAATTTAAAAGATTATTTGAAAAAAAATAAGCCCGAAATTCTTTTAGGACCTACTTGTTCTACAAGTGCTGCTCGTATAATTCAAGACATTGCCATTCCAAAAAAAATACTAACTATATCTTCGTCAGCTAGTTATCCATTATTATCAACTTTAGAAGATAACGATCTATTCTTTAGAACGATACCTTCCGATATACAGCAATCAACGTCAATTGCTAACTATCTTATTTCAAAAAATATAAGACAAATAATATTGTTATACGGAGATGATAATTACAATTCAACTCTTGCTCAGAATTTTCTAAAAGTATTTACAGAGGAAGGTGGTACAGTTCTTTTTAATACTTTGCTCACAGATAAAACAGTTATCAATCAAAGTTTTATAAACACTTTTGTTGATATTGCTATTGATAATGATCAACCAGGATTAGTGATGTTTCTTCATGGTAATGAAAGAACGGTTAATTTACTAGAACAATTTACAAATACAGTATTGAGTAGACTACAAGAATTACAAACTTCAAATATTTTTAAACATCAATATGGCTCAGATAGTATGTTGACAAATGAAGTAAAAGATTTGATTTATTCTTACATACCGATTCAGTTAAATGAAAGAACAACAATTATTGCACAGGCTACATCACAAAGTTCAGAGGAGTTTCAAAGTTATGCCAATATTATGTTAAATGCTGGTGTTGACCCCAATTCACCTTATTCAGCAATAAGTTATGATACTATGATGCTTGCAGCATTAGCCTTACAACATCAAGCACATAATAATTATTCCAAAGATGATTTATCAAAAAGTTTAGTCAGTATTGCTAATCCTCCTGGGATAGCTGTTGGCCCTGGTAGTTGGGAGGCTGCAAGAGCACTATTATTAAGAGGAATTGAAATAAATTATGAGGGAGTATCTGGGTCTCTTGATTTTGATATTAATGGAGATGTAGAAGGTCTATATTCTCTAAATCAAGTAACAGAGGACAATTTATGGAGTGTTGAGCCACTTGAAAAACTTCATCCTTTTGAACCAAGAATTATCATTGATTAAAAATTTTATTATTACTTTATTAATAGGGTTTTTTTTCATACCCAATGTTTCAAAAGCAGAACTCATTGACACTTTAAAAGAAAATAATAAATTAATTTTTATAAGACATGCTTTGGCTCCAGGAAATGGTGACCCTATTAATTTTAATATTTTAAATTGTGAAACGCAACGAAACTTAGATAGTCTTGGTAAAGAGCAGTCAGTAAGATTAGGTCAGTACTTCAAAATAAATAACATACCCATTGATACTGTTTTATCGAGTGAGTGGTGTCGTTGCAAGGATACTGCAAAGTTAGCATTTCAAAATTTTGCAACATTTAAACCTCTAAATTCTTTTTATGATCCAAAATTTTATAAAAACAAAGAACCTCAATTAATTAATCTAAAAAAATATATTAACAATCTTGAAGAAGAGGGAAATATAGTTTTCGTGACTCATTATGTTGTAATTGATGCTATGTTTGGAGTAGGCGTTACGTCAGGAGAAATTTTAATTGCTGATAGAAATCTAAATGTACTAGGATTTATTGATGAATATTAATTAAGTTTGTCTTTACGATAATTGGATCGTATTTCATCTAGTAATACAGATTTTGATTTATTTTTAATATGCCAAAAATCCCATCCATTACAACTTGGAAGCCCTTGTATTTTTGCTCCTACTTGGTGAATAGAACCTGATAAGTCTTTTATTTTTAATGTACCATCAATACTAACGGTTGCTTTAAAACGTTCTTTTTTATCTGTAAGTACAGCACCAGGTGGAATAATTCCTTGCTCTACAAGTTCGCCAAAAGGCACTTTTGGCAATTCCTTTCTACTTTTTGCAATAGTAACAACATCTTCTTTTAGTACTTTTGTTTTCTTTAATCTCTCCTTTGAAATTTTGAAGTAATTTTTATCTTTTTCGATACCAATAAAATTTCGTTGTAATTTCTTTGCAACTACTGCTGTGGTTCCTGAGCCAGAAAAGGGATCAAAAACTAAATCACCTTTATTAGTTGAGGCTAAAAGAATCCTATAGAGTAAAGCTTCTGGTTTTTGTGTTGGATGAGATCGTTGATTATTATCTTTCCTTAATCTTTCTTTTCCAGAGCAAATAGGAATATACCAATCGCTTCGCATTTGTTTTCCCTCATTTAGCTCTTTTAGATTCTGATAGTTAAAAGTATATTTAGCTTCACGAGAAGTAGTACACCATAGAAGAGTTTCATGTGCATTCGTAAAACGTGTTCCTCTAAAGTTTGGCATTGGATTTGTTTTATGCCAAATGATGTCATTTAAAATCCAAAGCCCTTTATTTTGAATAGAGGAGCCAACTCGTAAAATATTATGATAGCTTCCTATTACCCATAAAGCCCCACCTTTTTTTAATATCCTTTTACACTCACTAAGCCATTTATTTGTAAACTTATCATATTCTTCATAAGTATTAAATTTATCCCAATCTTGGGTTACTGCTTCAACTGTTGTTTGATCAGGCCTGTATAATGTATCTCTTAATTGAAGATTGTAGGGTGGGTCAGCAAAGATAAGATCAACCGACTGATCTTTCATCTTCTTCATTTCTTTGATTGAATCACCTAAAATTATATTATTTTTTTTCATAATAGCAAAAAAGAATCTTTAAGCAGTTATGGAATCAGGTCAATCGACTTATCAACAAGGAGAATCATTTCATTGGGATAAGAGATAATTTTTTACAAAAAGACTATAAAAAAAAGGGAGTCTAGTGACTCCCTGTAAAATCATCAATTGGGAGGAATGATGATGTTGATAATATAGGTCTTCGTATATCTATTTCAATCATGTTAAAAATATATTTATTATGCAATTATTGCATAACAAAAATTAGATTTTTTTTTTGATTAGGGATTTAATTGGTTCAAAAGTCTTACGATGACATTTGGTAGCCCCCTTTTCTTTGATTGCATCAATATGTTTTTTTGTTCCGTAACCAGCATTCTTTTTCCATCCAAAGTGTTGATACTTATTATCTAATATACTCATAAGTCGATCACGATGAACTTTGGCAATAATAGAGGCTGTAGCTATTGATAATGAAACCTTATCTCCTCCAATAATAGATTTTTCATTTGTATTTTTGTAATTTAGCTTAAAATTACCATCAATAATTATACTAGCATTTGGATTATTAAATTTATCAATAACTCTTTTCATTGATAATTTAGTTGCTTCTAAAATATTTATTTTGTCTATTTCTTCTACAGTAGCTAGACCTAAATAATATTGTAAAATGTTTTCTCTTTTCAATTGTTTAAAAAACTTAAACAATTTTAATCTTTGGTTAATTGTTAATTTTTTTGAGTCAGTGATTGGAATTTTAGTTTCTAAAATTTCATATCTATTGTAAATTACACCACAACTAACAACTGGGCCAGCAAGTGGCCCTCTTCCTACTTCATCTAAACCAATAACAGGACCATCAATTGTATTTTCTATTAAAAAATCTGCCACTATTTTTCATTAAGCCTTGGCATGATTTCAACAAAATTACATGGCCTATGTCTAATATCTAATTGATACTTTAAAATCTCATCCCAGCCATCTTTACATGCACCAGTTGACCCAGGTAAACAAAAAACATATGTGCTATTAATTAATGCTGCAACAGCTCTTGATTGTATTGCTGAGGTTCCAATTTTTTCAAAACTAATTTGACGAAATAATTCTCCAAATCCATCAATCTGTTTGCTTGCGATTTCTTTTACTGCCTCAGGAGTTGTGTCACGTCCAGTTAAGCCAGTTCCACCTGTTGTAATAATACAATCTACTTCTTTTTCTTTTGATATTGATTCTAAAGTATTTTTTATTTTTTCAACATCATCAGGAATTATGGTTCTTTTAACCATGTTATGACCAGACTCTTCAATACGTTTTTCAAGAGTATCTCCTGAAGTATCATTTTCAATGGTACGTGAATCTGATATTGTAATTATTACAATGTTAATAGAAACAAAATCTATAGAAGTATCTATTGGCATATCATATTAATAAAGTGGATCATTACCATTAGCTAGCATTTTAAGAGATCTCATTTCTTTTTTATTTTTATTTTGATAAATCCAGTATTTTGTTAGTATTTTTTCAATAAACCATCTTGTTTCTCTAGATGGTATACTTTCCATGAAAAAGAGTGAGTCGCCTAAATAATTTGTTTCTTTCTTCCATTTTTGAAGATTTCCTGGTCCGCCATTATATGCTGCTGCTAAAAAGATTAAATTTCTTGAGACTACTTCTAGATCAAGAAGATAATTAATATATTCCTGCCCAACTTCTAAATTTATTTCTGGATTTTTTAAAATATTGCTATTGTTTCTTTTTACATCTTTACTTTTTGTAATAAATTTAGCAGTTGATGGTAGGACCTGCATAAGTCCCATAGCCCCATCTTTACTTTTAGCCTTAGTATTAAACATTGATTCTTGATGCATAAACGCATGTAATAACTCTTTTTCTAATTTAAAACCGTCACGAGGTTTCCAAACACTAGTTGGGTAGTAAAGATGAGTTGGAACATCCATTCCTAATTGTTCAAGCTTGTTTACAATTTTTAATTGAGTGTACGCTAGATCAAAATTTTCGGCTATACTGATTGATTCTTTTGCAATTTCTTTATTCACAACAGTGTTAAGATGAACTATTTCTTTTTCTAATTCATCTGCAAAACCAACCTGAATTAGTGACTGCAATCTTTTACCTGACGGAAGATTAAGTAACTTACTATTATTTTTATTAAGTGCTGAACTTTGATTCCATTCAATTTTATCTTCCACTCCTAAAATTTCTAATGCTAACATACCATAAAAACTATTAGGATTGTTAGACGCTCTTTTAAGCCAAAAATTTATGTCTTCATAACGTCCTAATTTTGCATAAGATCTAGCAGTCCAAAAACTACCTGATGTTTGATGCCATGCATCATCTTTCAGGCTTATAGAAAATAAAGAAAAGTAATTAGCTGCATCATTATATCTTTCAAGTCGCCACGAACTAAGACCAGCTGTCCAAGCTGCATATGGAACATATTCTGCAGAATTAATCAGAGCTTCAGAAGCATACTGAATAGCCAATTTGTTTTTATCAGCAAGAAAGTATCCTTTTGCTATTAATTCCTTTTGTTGATCAATTTCTACTTGATCTAATAATAAATCTACATCTCTTTGATTAAGTAATTTTACAGCTCCTGTTGGCCATCCTCGATTAACTCTAGACTTTATGCCATTAATCAATTTTTTTTTCTCAGCCCTTTGGCTATTAGAAAGTTTTTTTAAACTTTTATATTTATTTTTTTTTACCTTTGTAACTGTGTCTGGCTCTATTCCCAAAGGTTGTGATGGCTTAGTGGGGCTTTTGTAACCTGAGGGCATTCTACGTATTGCTAGTTTATATATCCGTTTAGCTTGTGGATGATCATTATATTTTTTCAACCAATAGTATAATTCTAGATAACTAGATTTATAACAATTTGGATGTAAGAATTTTTGAGCATATATATGACCCAATAAATTTTTATTTTGTATTTTTAGTATATATCTATTTGCAATTTTCCATTTACATTGCTCTTGGAACAGATACGCTTTTCTGTAATTTAGAACATCTTCTTCGCTTAGTAATTTTGAGGAAAAAATATTATTATATTTTTTTGATATTTCATTTTGATAGCCATAAACATTATAAGAAAAACTTGACGAAATAAATAATATTAAAATATATAAACTAATTTTTTTCATTTAATTTTTTTTGTAGCATTTGTAAATCCTCCCAAGAGGCTTTCTTGTATTGTGGAGAGCGAAGTAAAAAAGCTGGATGGTAAGAAGCAATTGCATAAATTACTTTATTTAATTTCAAGGATTGATACTCATGCAAAGATCCTCTTAATTTACTTAATGTATGTGGAGTAGATAATATTGCTTTAGAAGCTACACCACCTAATAAAAAAATTAAATCAGGATTTATAATATCAATTTGTTCTTGAAGAAAAGGTAAGAATTCTAAAATTTCCTTATCAGTTGGTGTTCTATTATTTGGGGGTCTCCAATTAACTACATTAGTAATGTATACATCCTCTCTCTTTAAATTAATTGCTGCCAACATTTTATTTAACAGTTGCCCAGCTCTACCAACAAATGGTAGACCTTGTATATCCTCATCCTTACCTGGAGCTTCACCAATAAACATTACTCTTGCGTCTAGGTTTCCATCATAAACAACTAAATTTTGTGCTGAATTCTTAAGAGGGGTATCAAAAGATTTAATTTTTGTAATTATTTTCTCAATTCTTTCCAATTTTTCATTATCTACTTCTTTTATATATTTAGAGGACGTATTTGTTGAAGTATTATACCAATTTCTTGGTGAATCTTGCAGGAAGTAATTTACACCAGAATTAATAATAAATTCTAAATTTTTTATATTTGATTGATTCATGTAAATTTATAATTATTTAATATAATGCAACTATTTTTTTAAATGAATAATTTAATAAGAAAACTCCTAATTTTTAAACTTATACTATTTTTTTCTATGCCTATATTGGCATTTAGTAGCTCATCATTTCTGATATCTCAATCTGCATTTAAGAATCATGATTATCCTTTAGCACTTTCTAGCTTTACAAATAAAAATGTAAATTTATCGACCACTAAATTACTTGATAAAGCAATATCAGCTGTAATCATTGAAGATATCGATCTAGCCCAAAAGATTGCTACAGAAATTTTGATTTTGGATGATTGGAATCAAGAAGCATATATGGTTAAGTTAGTTTATTTATACGTTAGTAAAAAATTTAACAAAATAAAAGAAATTAATACAAAACTTAAAGATAAAAATGATTTAGTTGAATTTATTTTTTTTAATAACAATGAGCTTAAAGATAAAAAACTAATAAGTAAATCACTAGTTGATATTGTAGTTTCATCATTCTCAAATGCTGATCAAAATTCTTTAAATTACAACTTTCTTTTATTTTATACTTCCCTAGCTAAGATAATTGATACCACAAATGATAGAGCAACACTAATTAAAGGTGAATTATTTCAAAATATTAAAAAACCTAAGGTAGCTGAAGAAACTTTTTTAAAAATAGAGCCTGCAAGTACTTATTACCTTGAAGCTCAAAGAAGTTTAGCAATAAATTATTCTAATTTTCTTTCATATGATGATGCGCAAAAAAAAATAAAAAAATTATTGCTTAATAATAACAATAATTATGAATTAAAAAAAATTTTAGCTGATTTTTATCGAGTTGAAAAAAAATTTGAGCTTGCAATTTCTTTATATGATGAAATGATAAATCAAAAGGTAGATGATCTTTGGAATATTTTTTATAGAAGAGGAATTTGCTATGAAAGATTAGGTAATTGGGATAAAGCAGAAAAAGATTTTATTACTTCACTTGATATTAAGCCAGACTCCGCAAACGTATTAAATTATCTTGCCTATGGATGGGTGGAAAGAGAAATTCGATTAGATCAATCATTACAAATGCTAGAGGCTGCTTATCAATCTAATCCTGATAGCTACTATATAATTGATAGTTTAGCCTGGGCTCATTTTAAACATAATAATTTAGAAGAAGCTGCAAGATTAATGGAAATAGTTATAGATATGGCACCTGGTGAAGCAATATCACTAGACCATCTAGGTGATATCTATTATGCTATGAATAGAAAAAGAGAAGCAGTCCATTTTTGGCAACAAGCTCTTGAACTTGCTGAACCAGAAGATGAAATTGATGAAGATGTTCAAAGCAAACTAAATAAATTTAATGCTGGATAAAATAACTGAAAAATCTCCCGCCAAAATTAATTTATTTTTAAAAGTTATAAATAAAAGGAGAGATGGATATCATAATATTAGAACAGGTATAACCTTTTTAAATCTTTATGATGAAATTAGTATAGAACCTTATCAAAAATTTAAAGTAATTTATTCTGGAATATTTTCTCCTGAGAATAATATGTTTAGTGATTGTATAGTGGCTAGGCTTTTTTCTTTTTTAAATATAGAACCACCAAAAATTCTTGTTACAATTAATAAGAGATTTCCTTATCAAGCAGGTTTAGGATCAGCTTCTTCAAATGTAGCAACAGTAATAAAAATTCTTGAGAATTTAGAAATTATAGAAAAAAGAAATATTTTTGATTATATAAATTTAGGATCTGATGTACCATTATTTTTAAACCAAAAAGACAGTCTTGTTAGAGGTAAGGGTGATTTAATTTCTAATATTATTTTTCCAAAATATTATTTTCTTCTAATAAGACCAAATTTTATTTGCTCAACTGAAAAAATGTATAATTCTTTTGGTTTGTCTGATTTTGATTATAATTCAGAATTTGATTTAGAGGAAATAAATGATCACGACAATGGAAATGATTTCGAAAAAATTCTTAAAAAAACTCAACCTGAATTTACAAAAATTTATGATTATTTAGAAAATTTGGATGGAGTAATTTTTACTCGACTCACAGGAAGTGGTTCATGTTTATTTAGTGTATTTGAAAAAAAAGAAGATGTTGAGAGAGCTAAAATTAATTTTAGCAAAGATTTTCCTGGTTTATGGAACATTATAACTGAAAATAATTTACTTAATATATTTTAAATTCTTTTATAAATTCTTCTATTGTAACTACTTCATTTACTGGTTTATCCCAACGTATCCTATTAATTCTTGGAAATCTCATAGCAACTCCAGATTTATGTCTTCCGCTTGGAAATACATTGTCAAATGCAACTTCGAAGACAATTTCTTTTTTTATTTCTCTTACAGGACCAAATCTATTAACTGTATTATTTCTTATATATTTATCAAGTTTTAAAAGTTCTTTATCTGTGTATCCAGAATATGCCTTTCCAATAGGAACCAACTCTTTTTCCTTCCAGACACCAAAAGTATAATCAGAATAATAGGACGAACGTTTACCGTGACCCCTTTGTGCGTACATCAGTATAGCATCAACATAGTTTGGATTTTTCTTCCATTTATACCAAAAACCTTTTTTTCTTCCTGGTAAATACTGACTATCTTTTAATTTAATCATCACACCTTCATTTAATTCATCCATAGTATTATTTTTAAATTTTTCTAAACTATTCCAATCAGAGAATTTTATGACTGGTGATAAATCAATATTATTTTTTTTATGCTGATTATGAAATTTTTCTAAATATTTTCTTCTCTCTATCAATTTTAATTTTCGAAGATCTTTGCCATTATAAAAAAGAATGTCATATGCTCTAATAAAAACAGGATATTTTATTAATAATTCAATAGTTGCTTTTTTTCTGTTCAAACGTTGTTGTAAATCATTAAATGTCGATGGTTTGAAGTTTTTACCAACAAGTAATTCACCATCAATCACTGCTTCCCCTTCTACATTTTCAATTACATCAGGAAAAGCTTTTGAAATATCTTCACCATTTCTTGAATATAGAGAAATACCAGACGAAGAAACCATCAACTGAATACGTATTCCATCCCACTTATATTCTGCTTGAAAATTTTTTGGATCTAAGTTTTTGAAATCTTTTTCTTTATCTAATGGATTAGCCAGCATCATTGGATGAAATAAGTCTTTAAAGCTTATTTTTGGTTTTTGAGCTCGATTTTTTAACCATTCAAAAAGATTGTCATAGGGAAATTTCAATCCATGCCATATCTCTTCAATTTCAATCAAAGATTTATTGTATTGCTCAGCTATTGCAGTTTTAACAAGTCTTTCTGAAACCCCAATTCTTAATCCACCTGTACAAATTTTAATTAGTGTCCATCTTTCATTATGCGATAATTGATCTAATATTTTGCTAAATTCAGTATTTACTTCATTTTTTTTTAACTTCTGAATTTTTTCTATAAGCAGTGATAGGCTTTGCGTCATTTTTTTGTTAGATTTTGGCCAAATTAATGAAATTGTTTCTGCTAAATCACCAACATAATCATAAGAAAAATTAAATAAATTTTTATCTACTTTTTCATACACAAGTTTTCGTAATTTAGACGCTTTAACAAATTGAAATGATAATTGATCTGATAAAATAGAAAGTGCGTATGCTTTATCACGGTCAAGTTCACTGAAATAATCTTTTAAAAGATTAATTTTATTTTTTCTTGATGGAGTTAAAATGAGATTATCAAGTAAGGAAGAAAATTTTTTCATTCAATTTCCTCATCACTTCTTCCTTGTATAGATAGAGGTTTTGATAAAAGATTATTTTGTTTACAATAATAAACTAACGCGTCTTCTTGACCATGTGTTACTAAAACATTTTTAGCTTTCGATTTTTTAATTGTATCTAATAATTCATTCCAATCACTATGGTCACTTATTACTAGTGGTAACTCAATACCTCTTTGCTTTGCTCTCTGTTTAACTGTCATCCAGCCACTTGCCATACAGATAATTGGATTTGGAAATCTTCTAGACCATCTATCTTTTAGTGCAGAAGGAGGAGCTATAATTATTCTTCCTTCATAAAAAGATCTATCTTTTGAAACTACCTTTTCAAATAAGCCTATATTTATTTTTTGGCTTCTATAGTAATTACATAATTTTTCTAAAGATCCATGAATGTATATTGTGTCTGAATAATTATTTTGTCGTAATAGGTTCATTACTCTTTGAGCTTTGCCTAAAGCATAAGCTCCAATGATATGACAGCTACTTCTATTTTTTTTAACTGAATTTATTAGTTTTTTTATTTCTTCTTTAGGATCAGGGTGTTGAAAGATAGGTAGGCCAAAAGTGGCTTCTGTGATTAAGGTATCACATTTAATAGACTTAAAATTTTTACAAGTTTCATCTTTGCCCACTTTATAATCACCCGTCACAACAAGTCTGTGTTTATTTTTTTCTATTAGGACTTGAGCACTTCCTAAAATATGACCTGCAGGATAGAGTGTAATTTGATAATCTTTTATTTGAAGTTTTTGCCCATAGCGTAAAACAGTGTATTTTTTTGCACAATTTTCCCCATATCTGATTTTCATTATATCAATAGTTTGTTTAGTTGCTATTACTTCATCATGCCCATATCTTGCATGATCAGCATGAGCATGTGTAATAATTGCTATTTTCTTAGGCAATATTGGATCTATATGTACATTTATATCTTTGATAAATAACTGATGATTAATAAAGTCCATATGAATATAAATAAGACAAATCCATTATTATTACACCCTTTAAACCCTTGGATGGAGAAAAAAAATTGGTCATGGTTTAAGCACCAGATAGAAACTTTTGAAGCAGTGAAAAAGGGCTCTGATGTCGTTGTTTTTGCTCCTACAGGGGCAGGTAAAACATTAACAGGATTTATCAACCCTTTGGAAGACTTAATATCCTCAAAAGAATTTAAAGGTCTTCACACAATTTATATATCGCCATTGAAATCTCTCGCTAACGATATTGTTAGAAACTTAGAAAAACCAATAAAAGATTTGAATTTAAAAATTACATTTGAGGTTAGGTCAGGCGATACTACAGCTTACAAAAAACAACAACAAAAAAAGAGACCGCCAAATATTCTTGTAACTACTCCAGAGTCACTCGCATTGTTAAATTCTTATGAAGACGCCAATATTTTTTTTCAAAATCTAAAATTTATTATAATTGATGAAATACATACATTTCTTGATAATAAGAGAGCTGATCTTCTCAGCTTAAATATTGAAAGATTGCAAACATTTTCACCACACTTACAAAGAATAGGTTTGTCAGCAACTTTAAAAAACAAACAAGATGCCAAAAAATGGCTTTGTAGAAAAAAATCAAAAATTATTTCATTAGAAAAATCAACTTTGCCCAAAATAAAAATTTTAAAATCCAAAGAACGAATACCTTGGTCAGGTCACATGGCTACCTATGCAATAAATGAAATATATAAGGAGATAACTAAATCAAAACTGACAATCATTTTTGTGAATACGCGTGCACAAGCAGAATATATGTTTAAAAATTTATGGCTTATTAATAAGAAAAAAAAGAAAATTGCTGTTCATCATGGATCACTTGAGCAAAATCTGCGTTTAAAAGTTGAAACAAATTTAAGTAAAGGATTAATTGATTGTGTTGTAGCTACTTCATCCTTAGAACTTGGATTAGATTATGGTGACGTCGAAAAAATAATTCAAATTGGAGCACCAAAAGGAATAAATAGATTACTTCAAAGAGTTGGTCGTTCAAATCATGATTTGAATACACCTTCGAAGGCTGTTCTTGTTCCGACTAATCGTTTTGAGTTTATTGAGTCAAAAGCAGCAATTGAAGAAATCTATAAAGGAAATCTTGATAAGATAGAATTAAAAGAAGGTAGTTTGGATGTAGTCGCACAACACATCTTTGCAACAGCTTGTTCAGGAAGTTTTAATATAAATGATTTATATTCAGAAATATTAAATGCTTACCCATATCATAATTTATTAAAAAAAGATTTTGTTGAACTTGTCAAACTTATTCAGGATGGGGGGTATATATTAAAAAATTATGATCAATTTAGGAGAATTCAGCAAGAAAAAAACAATAAGAATATTTATCGATTAATTAATAGAAGAGAAACACGAAAATACCGGATGAATGTTGGAACAATAATTGAAAATCCTATGCTTAAAATTAAACTTGGTACAAAAACTTTAGGTAATATTGAGGAGGTATTTATCCAAAATTTATCACAAGGAGATTCTTTTATTTTTGCTGGAAAAGTTCTTGAATTTCAATCTTTGAAAAATAATTTAGTTCAAGTTAAAAAAAGTAATTCAAAAATATCAAAAATTCCTTCCTATTCAGGAGGAAGAATGCCACTATCTACAAATTTAGCAAAATCTGTTCGTAAATTGATTTCTTCTAATAGTAATTGGAAAGAGTATCCCCTTCAAATAAAAGAATGGTTACATCGCCAAAAATCTTTTTCTGTATTGCCAAAAAAAGACGAAATTTTAATTGAACAATTTCCTCGAAAAAAAAATTATTACACTGTCATTTATTCATTTGCAGGTTGGCATTCTAATCAAACATTGGGCTTTCTTCTTCTGCGTGGGATGAAAGAATTAAAATATAAACCTCTTGGTTTTGTTGCAAATGATTATGCAATCATCTTGTGGTCTCTTGATGAGGCAACAGAAATTATAAAATTATTGAATATAAATTTAATTCATAGACATTTAGAAGATTATTTAGAAGAGACATCTATTGTAAAAAGATTATTTCGAGATAATGCCATTATATCGTGCCTTATCGAAAGAAGATTACCTGGAATGGAAAAGACAGGGAAACAGGTATTATTTAGTTCTGATCTTATTTATTCTGTATTAAAAAAAAATGAGCCAAACCATATTCTTTTAAAGTCTTCATATGATAATGCTAAGAAAAATATGATAGATTATGATAGATTAATTAAAATCTTAAGAATACATAATAAAAAAATCATTTTGAAAAAACTAAAAACGATTTCTCCTTTAGCTGTACCAATAATACTAGAAATTAATAGAGAAAATTTATCAAAAAGAGATACTGATGAGTATATTTTAGAAGATTTAGAAAAAGAAATACTAAAAGAGGCTAATGTCCAGTCAATTAATTAAGTTTGCTAATGAGGATTTTTATGCGTATCCCAATAGTGCTTTGTATTGGAAAAGATTAAATATTATTATTGTTGCTGATCTTCATTTAGGTAAATCAATTAGCTTTGCTAAACAAAAACAATTTTTGCCGCCCTATGATACAAAAGAGACTTTGGCAAAATTGTTTAGATGTATTAATGAGTTTGAGCCTTCAAAATTAATAATTGTTGGCGATTTATTACATGACATGTTTTCAGTTAATAGTTTTCAAGAAAAAGATCATAAAGATTTTAATAAATACAGTAAAAATACTAAGTTTATTTGGGTTAAGGGAAATCATGATTATGATACTGAGATTAATGGATTTACTAAAGTATTAAATTATAAAGTTGAAGAAATTATATTTAATCATATGCCAATAAAAAGTACAAATTTTCAAATTTGTGGCCATTATCATCCAAAAGCAAAAATTTCACATAGAGGAAAATCAATTTACAAGTCCTCATTTGTTCACAATGATAAACTTTTAATTTTGCCTAGTTTTGGAACTCTAACAGGTGGATTAAATATCAATCAAGAACCACTTAGAGACTTACTTGGAAAAAGTATAAAAATATTTCCAGTGGGTAATAGGAAAGTTTATAAATTATAATTTAAATAATTTATTAAAATAATTAAAATCAATAAAAAAAAATTAATTACAAAAAGTAATACAGAAAATAGATGCATTACTTTAAATTTTTTCGCAGCAACTTTATTACCTTCTAATTCTTGATCTCTGAAACTATTAATCATTGGTGTTAAATAGTTTCTATTTATTATGAATGATAATGCAATAATAGACAAAATTATAGAGTTATAAAAATCACTAGAAAAAAAAGTTAAAATAATACCGATTAAAGAAATAAGAAATCCAAATAAAAACATTCTTGGAAAAATAGTTCTTAAAAATTTACTACTTCCATTGTTATTCAACGATGCAAAAACTGATGGAGAAACAACGGTAGTGAAAAATATCATCGATCCAACTAAAAGTGATAATAAAATATTAGTAATAAAAACTATCAAGAGTACTTATTTAGATATACGGTGATCTATGCTAAATTCTTTTGGGCCATTTATCGCCAGGATAAAAAATCCTCCAGCTAAAGCAACATTTTTTAAGAAATTAGTTAGGGTCATTGGGTCAGCAAAATCCCTAAGAAAAATTATTGCTGTTGCCAAACAAAATAATCCAAGTGCAACTGACATTAATCTAACTTGGTAACCAATTATTAGCAATATAGGGGCGATGAATTCCAATAAAATCGCTGGATAAATAAAAAATCCTGGAAGACCATACATTTCCATCCAACCAATAGTTCCGTCAATATTTGTTATTTTGGAGTATCCATTAATTAAGAACACAAGAGATAAAAATATTCTTGATATTAAGTCTAATAAGTTTGACATAATTTATATCTAGTTAAAAATATTGATCTTTCAAATGTAATTAAAAAAAGCCCTGATAACAGGGCTTATTAAAGCAAATTAAAGTAATTCTAATTACGAGTTTGCTATAGCTTTTTTAAGTTTTTTATATTCATCAGAACTTGTACCGGCAATCGTTTCAAGTTTTGCCAGCATTTTTTCTGCCATGAATTTATCACCCATTTTTAAATATAATTCACCTAAATACTCGTGAGCACCAGCATGTTCTGGATTAGCTTCTAATGCTATTTTGTATGATTCAAATGCTTTATCCAAGTCTGGATTATCATTCTTTCTGTAGCTAAATCCAAGCAGATTGTATACGTCTGCTTTCATTTCACCAAGATCATTTCTTTTAGCAATCTTTTTAAGAAGCTTTAATGATTTATCGAATTTTTCTGCATAAACTAAGTCGTATGCTTTATCATAAAGCTTGTTTACTTGATCTGAAGCTGAAGCATTTGTGTCAGTAGATTCTGTGCTTGCTGCAAAAATGCTTGTGCTAAATAATAGTGTAAAAATAAATATTCTAATCATAAAATTCAAATATGTTAGAAAGGTCATTTTTCAATATTATAAATAAAACATTTATCATAAAGCATAAAAATACTAATAAAACAGCTAGAATTTTAAGTTAATGACATGCAATATTATATTTTTTTAACCTATAATAATTATATGGCCATGGGGTCAAAAATCCAGCAATTAGCATTATTGGCACTATCCACCATACTAATTTAGCTTCACCAATTATTATCCAATCAACGGCATTCATAGCAATTTCCATTGCAATCATTGATATAAAACTCATCGTCATTGCAGTTTGGAAAGCTTTCTTTAATTGCATTTGTTTTGAGAGAATAAAAGTTTCTAATATTATACTTGTAATTAGTCCATTAATGATAGCTAAGATCATAATATTTAGTGTAGGCCAAGAAATTTGATTTAATTGAAAATATAGTATCGTTCCAAAATCACCAATTGAGCATCCCAATAAACACCAGAGGGTATTTTTTGCACTAAGCCTCCAGGTGTGTTTACACTTCCAGTGAAATCTTGGTTTTGGTTTGTTCAATGTTGCAGTTTGTGTCATATTGTTAATGTAGTTTATATCGCTTGCTTATAAACGATTGTTTGATTTATGTCGTTTATATAATATTTATCAATATTACCATTCGTCCATTTAATTGAAATACTCTCCACTTTTTCCCCTTTTCTTATCCCGTAATGTGCTACTGGCTCCATCTGACACAGGTAGCCTGATCCAGAGTCGATTGTTTTAGCATGAGTTCTCATATTTGTATGCAATGTCACAGTCGCACCTCTTGCAGGTGCACCATAAATATTCAGTGGTTGAATGCGAATAAAATTAGAGTCTTCCTTTACATTAGCTTTAAATAAACTTAGGGGTTGCAAACCTGACTCACCATGAGAAACTAATAACTCTAAAATACCATCATTATCAATATCAGCAACAGCAGCACCTGTGCCAAGGCCCTGAGGCTCAAGAGCGTTTACCAAGGGTATTTCTTCTAGAATTCCATTATCTAATATTTTAAATAACTTATTGGGTTGACCTATATTATTCATAAATATTTCATCATATCCGTCATTATCAAAATCTGCTGATATTATAGTTCTTATTAAAGTTGGGGATTTAAATTCTAATGATGATTTATCATTAAATGTATCCTTTTCTTTTACGAATATACGATGATAACCGTTCCAATTACCAGTAACTATATCCAATTGACCATTATAATTAAAATCAGTTAAAGATGTTCCTCTTCCATTCTGAAAAACGTCTTGTATTCTTTTCTCACCAGCTACGTCATTAAAAGTACCGTTTTTATTTTCGTATAGAAAATTTGGCCCTCTTTCGTTTGCAGCAAATATATCAACTTGATTTGAAATAATATGTCCGGCCACTACTGCCCTTCCACCTGTTATTTGATCTATGTTTAGTGATGGTGCTAAGTCAAAAACTTCTGAGCCATTTATTTCATAAAAACGCGTTGGACCACCATAATTAGCAACATAAATTCCATATTTTCCTAGACCTTCACGATCAACACAAACTACGGATCTACCAGCAGTTAAATTTAAGTTTTTAAAATTTTCATCAATTTCAAAGTAATCATAAATATTTTTTTCATTATCTAAAAGTCTATCAGAATATTTTTTTTCTCCACTATAAGTGTCAGTATTTAAGAAATAAATTTCTTCAAAACCATCTTGATCTACGTCACAGGCCGCAACTCCAATTGTTTGTCTATTCTCATCCAAAAACAACTTGCTTTCGATACTATTAACAAGTTTACCATCTACATATTTTAGTGCTAGATTTGGATAACCAAAACCAGTTACAACAAATTCATATTTACCATCTTTGTTAAAGTCAGTTACAGAAACTCCATAACTCAAACGTGCATTGTTATTTTCAATTATATTAGAAATATTTTCGAAAAACTCTGCCTTAGCCATGTTACAAAAAAAAACTATTGTGGTTATAAATATTAATTTCATAAAATATTATCTATTGTGCTAAATTTATAAAAATATCTCCCATACCAAAATTTAGTTCTTCCTTTGGCATACTATTTCTATATTCACACATTGGACCTGTGATTTCATGATTATTAATGTAATCTAGATCGTACTCATTACATATTTTGGTATTATGCATTAAACCAATAACTAGTTTATTATCTACTGAGTATGTGTATTCAGGATGAAGACCTTCACCTTTACAAAAATAATCTCTGTTAACAAATTCAGGAAAATCTTTCTTACCACATGGGTTGTCTATAACAATCGCATTAAAAAACTTTTCTTGACCATCAAAATTGATACTAATCTTCTTTGTTGATGCATATTTCATAACATCACATAGACAAGGCCAGCAACACTTATAATACTGACCACAAATCTTTTCATTAGTGTCTACATCTGTTAAATAAATTTCGTCAGGTTGTGTATTAGGAGAAATAAGAGATCCTGAAACCGAACAATACAATTTGTTAAAATTTATAAAATCATCATACTTTAAATCTTGTTCAACAATATATTTAAAAAATCTGGGGCCTGCAGCATTTCTATTGCCATCTGGAAAAATCTCTGGCCAATCTTCAAGTAGTTTTTGATACAATCTCTCTTCATTCGCAAAACTTTTTAAGGGTAGTAATGCAATGAAAATTGAGGAGTACAATAATATTATAATGCTTAAACTTGTTGTTTTAGACATATTGATTAAATAGTTTGAGCTAAAAAAATGTAAATCCCTAAAATTTATTGTATCATTCCCAAAGTATATTATCTTGCTTTTACTCGTTTCCCATATAATCTTATGTTACTGTGGTAATGTTAAATATTGCACTAAATACTAGGAATATGTATATGCAATATCGTATCTTGGGGCGTCGCCAAGCGGTAAGGCACCGGTTTTTGGAGTCGGCATTCGTAGGTTCGAATCCTACCGCCCCAGCCATATAATATTAAGTTCTATTAAAAAAAATCAAAATGTGTTCAATTAATATACTCATCTACTAAGTTAACTAATCTAAAATAATAATCAGTAATAAATTGAAAAAATCCTATGTCAAAAGTCTCATCTTTATTGACACCCCAAATATTTTCCTTTTTAACCCAACCTTTGTAATTATCTGTTTTTATTAAACACCATTTTTTTTTACATTTGGGTAAATGAATTATAGATCCATCATTGATTTCACCAATAAGTTTCCCTTCATTAATATTATAAATGTATACTTTTTTTTGATCTTGAGAAATAATAATTCCATTTCTTTCTCCTTTAATTAAACTTTTATGAATCCATCCAGTATTATTCTTGAAGTCAATTATTTTTCTCCAATTCTGATACTCATCAATGATTTGTATGGGGTAATTTTTAAATACAAATTTAATTAAAATTGGATAATTTTTACTTGGTCCAATTCTTATATTAGAGTCATTAGACTTTAGTGAAACATACCTTGGTACTTTCAATCCAGTTTCAGATCCAATATTATTTGCATAACTAATATTTAGACTCAAAACTATAAACAAGAAAATAATTGACTTAATCACAAATTATTCAATGAGTAGCATACTTAAGTATTAAAGTGTATAATATATTTAATTTTGCGCCCGTAGCTCAATTGGATAGAGCGCATGACTACGGATCATGAGGTTAGGAGTTCGACTCTTCTCGGGCGCGCCAACAATCATAATGTTTTAATTATGGTTATTTGAATGATATTTTGATATTTTAATATATAAGAATTTTATGTTAAAAAATTTGAAAACTTCTGATATCAAAAAAGATGTTAAAATTAAAGAAAGTTTTATAAATGCAGATTTTAAAGACTTAAAAATTAATTGTAACATTTATAAAGGTAATTTTTATTTAGATTCTTTTAATTATTTTACGATTGATGAAAATTATAATACTTTTGATAATCTTTTCAAAAGAGATTTTTATCAAAATCACGATCATTTTTTTACTAGTGAATTTTTTGAAAATTTTAAAAAAAACTTAAATAGTTATAAAAAACACAAAAATATATTTGTTATTGGTTCAAGTGCAGCCAATAATTATTATTCAAATTTAATACAATTTTTACCAAGGATATTTTTTATAAACGATAAAAAAATAAAAATTGCAATACACCGCAATTCTTCAACTAAATTTAGAGAATTTATAAAATTAATTCTTAACAATAGGCAGATAGAATTTTCATTTATTTATTTAGATGATGGTTTTTATAATTTTGAAGATTCTCAAATCCCACAATTTTTTGATATAAGTAAATCAGTCAAAATACTTAAAAATTTTTTATCTCCAAACCCAAATAGCAAAAAATTTGATGAAAAAAAAATTTATGTAACAAGAGAGGATTCTACATATAGAAAAATTATTAATGAGGCTGATATTACTCCTATTTTAAGATCAAAAGGCTATAAAATAATCAATCCTCAGCTTTATAGTATCAATGAACAGATAGAACTTTTTTCTCAAGCGGACAAAATATTAGCCCCTTATGGTTCAAATTTATCAAATATTATCTTTTGTAAGCCTGGAACAGAAATTTATGAAATTGGACCTAAATTTGAAAATAAATATGAAAAAATTTTTGAAAACAGATACAAATTTTTAGCTGAAATTAACAAATTAAATTATAAAAGGTTTATAACAGATACTGTTCCAGTTAGTGATCATTCAGAGTTAGCAAAAAAATATATAGATAAAACAATACTTAGAAGTAGTAATTATTATAAAAATTTAATTATACAAGTTAAGGATATAAATAATATCAATTAATTAACATCTGTTAAAAAATGTAGGTAACACTACAACAAAACTTGAATTCAATTTATTACACAAATTATCATAATCAAGCTTTATGTAACTTGATATATAACTGTCTAATAAGTTACTTTTATTATATAGCTCAATTATTTTATAATCTTCGTAGTTGTTATCTTTTATTATTTTTTTTAACAAATTATCAAAGTCTAAAACATCATCAATTAAGTAATTATTTTTTGCTTGTTTTGAGTTATAGATTAGTGCACCAATTTTATTTTTTAATATGTTTACTTCTATTTTTCGATTTGATGAAACCTTAATAATAAAATCATTATAAATATTTTTAACTATATTTTGCAAATGCAGCAGTTCTTTTTCTGTGGGCATTCTAAATGGATTGTAGAGGTCTTTAGAATTTCCTGCATTTTGATCATATATTTTTATTCCATTTTTTGTTTCAATTTTTTGTCCTAAGATATTAGTGGATATTGAAATTGGTTTGTCAAAATAGTACCAGCTTGGTCCACTAACTCCAATACTTCCTATAATGGAACCATAGCTTGCATAAATTTTATCCCCTGTTGTTGCTATCCAATAACCTCCTGAAGCAAGTATGTCATTACTATGAAAAATAATTTTAGTTTGATTTCTATTTTTAAAATCTTCTATTATTTTTTCCAATGAAGCAGACGCAGTTACCGTCCCACCTGGCGAATTAATTTTAATAATTAAAATTTTTGGGTTTAATTTTTCTAAAACCTCTAAATTTTTTTTTACTACTTTTGGATCAATATATTCTATAACTTTATTTAATAATGAGTTATTTATATTGCTTATTATTGGACCGTTAAGACTTAATGTAGCAATTAGATTGTCCGATCTTTCGTCACCATCTATAAATTTATAAGCTTGGTTATGATTGGATATTAGCAAAGATAGAATATTAAGAATAATTACAAATACTGTTACTCCAGTGAAGAATCCTAAAGTTTTTAAAAAAATATTTATAAATGGCATATTAATGAGAATATCATAACTTTCAAAAATTTATAAAAATTCTTTAATATGCACTTGAATCAAACATATTAATGCTTAGATTATTAGCACTCTTATAGTTAGAGTGCTAATTAAATAATGTTATTTATCAATAACTTAATAAAAGAGGATATATGAAATTTAGACCGTTACACGACAGAGTCTTAGTAAAAAGAGTGGATTCTGATCAAAAAACAGCTGGTGGAATAATAATTCCAGATACTGCACAGGAAAAGCCAATGGAGGGTGAAGTTCTTGAGGTAGGTTCAGGCGCTAGAGATGAGACAGGTAAACTAGTCCCATTAGATGTAAAAAAGGGAGATAAAATCCTTTTTGGAAAATGGTCAGGTACTGAAGTTAAAATGAATGGTGAAGATTACCTAATTATGAAAGAGTCTGACATAATGGGTATAATAACATCAAACAAAAAGAAATAATTTAGAATTTAGAGAGGATTAAAATGTCTGCAAAAAATATATTTTTTGGATCTGATGCTAGATCAAAAATGTTAACAGGTGTCAACAAATTAGCTGATGCCGTTAAAGTTACACTTGGCCCTAAAGGTAGAAACGTAGTTATGGATAAATCGTTTGGAGCTCCAAGAATAACTAAAGATGGCGTAAGCGTTGCTAAAGAAATTGAACTCAAAGATAAATTTGAAAATATGGGTGCGCAAATGGTAAGAGACGTTGCTAGCAAAACAAATGATATAGCTGGTGATGGAACAACCACAGCTACTGTACTAACACAAGCTATTGCAACAGAGGGTATGAAAGCTGTTGCAGCTGGTATGAACCCAATGGATTTAAAAAGAGGGGTGGATTTAGCAGTCGATGCTGTCGTTAATGAAATTAGGAAAAAATCTAAAGTGATTAAAACCGACAAAGAGGTTGCTCAAGTTGGAACTATTGCTTCTAACGGTGACGCTGAGGTTGGAAAAATGATTTCAAGCGCTATGCAAAAAGTTGGTAAAGAAGGAGTTATTACTGTTGAAGAGGCTAAGAGTCTTGATACTGAACTCGATGTTGTTGAAGGAATGATGTTTGATAGAGGTTATCTATCTCCTTATTTTGTCACAAATGCCGAAAAGATGATAACTGAACTTGGTGATTGCCATGTTCTTTTACATGAAAAGAAATTATCAAGTTTACAACCAATGTTGCCATTACTTGAGTCGATTGTACAGTCTACAAAACCTTTGCTTATTATTGCCGAGGACATTGAAGGTGAAGCACTAGCAACGCTTGTTGTCAATAAACTAAGAGGTGGCTTGAAGATCGCTGCTGTAAAAGCTCCAGGATTTGGAGATAGAAGAAAAGCGATGTTAGAGGATATTGCTATTCTAACTGGAGGCCAAGTAATTAGTGAAGACCTTGGAATTAAGTTAGAAAATGTAACTCTAGATATGTTAGGTACAGCAAAAAGAGTTGTAGTAGACAAAGAAAATACTACTATAGTTCAAGGTGCTGGAAAAAAGAAAGACATTGAAGGAAGATGTAATCAAATCAGAGCTCAGATTGAAGAAACTACTTCTGATTATGATAGAGAAAAACTTCAAGAAAGACTTGCAAAACTTGCAGGTGGTGTTGCTGTAATTAGAGTCGGTGGAGCAACCGAGGTTGAAGTTAAAGAAAAAAAAGATAGAGTTGAAGATGCAATGCATGCAACCAGAGCAGCAGTAGAAGAAGGTATTGTTCCAGGTGGTGGCTCAGCATTAGCATATGCAACTAAATCTTTAAATTCAGTAAAAACATCAAATGATGATCAAAAAATTGGTGTTGATATTGTAAGAAGAGCTCTCTTTAATCCATTAAGACAAATAGCAGAAAATGCTGGTGTTGACGGAGCTGTTGTAGCAGGAAAAATACGCGAAAGCAAAGACCACAATATCGGTTATGATGCTCAAATGGACAAATACACCAATATGGTAAATGCTGGAATTATAGATCCAACTAAAGTTGTAAGAACAGCTTTACAAGATGCTGCATCTGTTGCTGGATTATTAATTACTACTGAAGCTATGGTAGCTGATGCGCCTGAAGATAAATCATCTGCACCTGCAATGCCTGATATGGGCGGCGGCATGGGCGGCATGGGCGGCATGGGTGGCATGGGCGGAATGATGTAACCCAATACATATATTAATTATTATAAAAGAGGCATATATTGCCTCTTTTTTTTTATATTAATTTATCAATTTCATTAGTAATTTTTGGACTGTCCGGCTTAGTCATAGAAGACCAAGCATCTACTAATTTGCCATCTCTATCAAATAAATATTTAAAAAAATTCCACTTTGGCTTTTTATTGTAAGCTTCGTTAATCCATAAATAAATTGGGTGTGCATCCTTACCTTTAACATTCATTGGAGACGAGGTAACAAATCCTACTCCATAATTTACTAAACAAATTTTTTTTATATCATCTACATTTTCATATTCTTGATAAAAAGAATTACTTGTAGTAGCAATAATTGTTAAATCACTATCTTTGTACTCTATAAATAAATTCTGAAGATTAGCATATTGAGGTGTATAACCACATCTAGAAGCGGTATTTACAACTAATATAGGCTTGCCAGTAAATTTGCTAAGATTAACCTTGTTTCCATCAATATCATTAAATGAGAAGTCATAGAGGGTCTGGTTTTCTTTAGCCAATGATCCGTTGTTTACAATAAACATAATTAAAAAAACAAGTAAAATTCTACATTTCATGTTATTAATGTTAAATATATTGCTTATGGAATCATTCAATAGTTTCAAAGACATTTTTTTAGATGTCTGGAATAACGGAGTATTTGGCATAAATGCCACAGATATAATAGTTAGTCTATTTATTTTCTTACTTTTTTATTTGCTTAGAAGATTAATAGCTAGATTTATCCTAAATCGTTTATCAAGAATAGTAACTAAAACATCGACTCAAATTGATGATGCAGTAATTGAAGTTCTTGATGGACCTTTAAAGTTCTTCCCAGTTGTTATTGGCTTTTTTATAGCTTCGTCATATTTAGACATATCTGAACAAAATCAAAATTTTATCGATTTATTAAACAGATCTTTGATAACTATATTCATATTTTGGCTATTGCATCAATTAATTATCCCTTTTTCTTTTGTTATTAAAAATTTTGAGTCAACAATATCAAAACCACTAGTAGATTGGACATTAAAAGGATTAAAAATTATTGTCATTGTTCTTGGTATTGTTGCGATTTTAGAATTATGGGGAATAAGAGTCGGACCAGTTATAGCTGGTTTAGGGTTATTCGGTGTTGCTGTTGCACTGGGCGCACAAGATTTATTTAAAAACTTAATTAGTGGAATAATGATATTGATGGAGAAAAGATTTACAGTTGGAGATATTATTTTAGTATCTGGAGAAGTAGAAGGTGTTGTTGAACAAATAGGTTTCAGATCAACTCTTGTAAGAAGATTTGATTCAACGCCAGTAATGGTTCCCAATTACAAATTTGCTGAACAATCTGTTACCAATTACACGCGACGACATCATAGAAGAATTAGATGGTTGATAGGTTTAGAATATCGAACAAATATTGATCAACTAAGAAATATTAGAAATGATATCAATTCTTTAATTGAAAGAGAAAATGATTTTGCTAAAAATGAAAACGCTAGTTTTTACGTTAGGATTGATAGTTTTTCTGAAAGTTCAATTGATATTTTGGTTCAAGCTTTTACAGTTACCAAAGATTGGGGAGAATTTTTAAAAATTAAAGAAAATCTTGCGGTAAAAATTATTGAAATAATTGAACAGAATAAGGCAGGTTTTGCATTCCCAAGTCAATCACTTTATCTTGAAAGTTACCCAGAAGATAAACCAGAAATTTTTAATCCAAAATCAAAGAATTAGTTATGAACGAAAATAATAAAGTAATTTCAGGGTCCCTTTTTATTTTAGCCAGTATTGCAGTTGCATTCATTCTTAATTTTTCACAACCAATAATGGTTCCTTTTGTTTTAGCTTTATTATTGAGAATTCTAATTGATCCAATAATTGATTTTCAAACGATCAATCTAAGAGTTCATAGGTTCATAGCAGTTTTTGTAAGTATATGCCTTATAGTCCTATTATTTTCAATAATTGTTCCATTCGTTGTTTCTTCAGTTGCAACTTTCTTAGAATCCGCGGAGGATTATAATCAGAAAGTGATTATACTAATAGAAGCAGTATTGGTAAAATTACAAGAATTTGAAATAAATATTAATAAAGAAACAATAAGAAATACTATATTAGATCTACCAATTACCAATTGGGCAACAGCTATATTGAGTAATAGTGCTAATTTTATATCCAAATTTTTACTAGTTATTATAATAACACTATTTTTATTGCTTGGAAAACCACCTAAAAATACTTCTAATGAATGGAATGATATAATAAGGTTAGTAAAGAAATATATTTTTACTAAATTTTTAACTTCTGCATTTACAGGTATAGCTGCCGGTTTAATATATTGGTTTCTTGGATTGGAACTTGCATTTATATTTGGAACATTAACATTTATTTTAAATTTTATTCCTGTAATTGGTTCAGTAATAGCTGTTTTACTACCACTACCAATTGCATTTTTACAATATAATGAGCCAACTTTAGTGGCTCTAATAATAATATTGCCTACAATTATTCATCAAATAGTAGGTAATTTTTTAGAACCTAAAATATTTGGTGAAAGTTTTGGATTACATCCAATTACAATTATTTTGTCTTTAATTTTTTGGGGAATGATTTGGGGTTTTATTGGTGTATTACTTGCAGCTCCATTAACTGCAATTATTAGAGTTAGTTTTGAAAGATTTGAAACTACAAGACAAATCGCAAGATTATTAGAGGGTAAAATTCATATTAAAGAGATTTAGCCTAATACCTTTTTGCAAATATCATAATTAAATCCTGCGCGTGCCATTTTGGATAATTTTTTTTCATAACTCATATTGGAATCTAATAATTTTTTTTTCCTAACGTAAAGCTTTGCTGACTCTAATTCCCAATCTTTGTTTTGATTTTCAAATGCTTTAATTTTTTCTTGAATATTAAGTTTATCAACTCCTTTTTTAATTAAATAATCGTATATATATCTTTTTGATTTTCCTGCTTGTGAGAGGTTAGAAATTTTAGATAAACTGTATCTTTCATCATTAATGAGATCATATTTTTGAATTTTAAAAACTATTTTTTCTAAATTATTGTTCAATTTAGCTTTTTCTATACCTGAAATTTTTAACCTAAATACCTTTCTTTTTAGGACATTGATTAAATTCTGTTTTGATGAATCATACCTGCTTAAGTAATCAATGGCGTATTTTAAAAGTCTTTTTTCATCCACTATTTAATATATAAATAAAATAAATATAATAAAAGAAAAATAATGTTTACATACAATTACCTCTGTTTTTTTACTTTAGTAAAAAAAGAAGTACTAAGATTTCTAAAGGTTGGAATTCAAACTGTTATTGGTCCAGCAATTAGCTCTCTTTTATTTCTTGCTGTATTCAGTTTGGCTCTTGGAAGATCTGTGGGATCAATAAATGGTATTGACCTACCTTATTTTATAGCTCCTGGATTGATAATGATGACTATGTTGCAAAATTCCTTTGCAAACTCAGCTTCCAGCATAGGTCAATCAAAGTTTCAAGGAAATATAGTGGATATACTTATGGCTCCTTTAAATAATCTTGAACTTGCATTTGGATATATAATAGGATCAGTTTTTAGAGGTGTTGTATGCGGAATAGTAACTTCGATTGGTGTGTTATTTTTTGTTCCTCTTGAAATTTATTCAGTAACTGCACTTATCTTTTATACTTTAATGGGGTGTTTTATGATGGGTTGTTTAGGAACCATTGTTGGTGTCTGGGCAGACAAATGGGATCAACAACAAGGAATAACAAATTTTATAGTATTGCCTCTAACTTTTTTATCAGGAACATTTTATTCAATCTCCAGGTTACCTGATTTTTGGCAAACAATATCTTTTTTTAATCCTTTTTTTTACAACATTGATGGTTTTAGATTTGCATTTACAGGTGTCTCAGATGCTTCTTTGATAAAGGGATCAATCGTTTTGATAATAATTAATATAATATTGATAACTTTATGTTATTCTATTTTTCTTAAAGGGTATAAAATTAAATATTAAAATGAGATCTAATAGTAAATCATATGTCATGCCTACATACGGTAAGAAAGATCTGGAATTTGTTAAAGGTAGGGGATGTTATATATTTAATAAAAATAATGAAAAATATTTAGATTTCGCAGGTGGTATAGCTGTTAACTCTCTTGGCCATTGTCATCCAAAGCTAGTCAAAGTTCTAAACAAACAATCAAAAGAACTTTGGCATGTTTCAAATTTATACACAATTGATAAGCAAGAAAAATTTGCTGAATTACTTTGTAAAAATTCATTTGCTGATAAAGTTTTTTTTACAAATTCTG